>JAWLGW010000542.1:0-5261 GCA_041690735.1 Planctomycetota bacterium | reverse complement strand
TGCGCCCTCGCGCGGCGGCGGCGGAGAGGGCCACGTCCATGGCCAGGCACCCGCCGCGCTGCACCGGCTTGTGAAAGCCGCGCGCCGCGCCGTCGATCCACAGCGGCCGAGCGTCGCGGGTGGCGGGGAGGGTGGCCCCCAGGCCGCGGGCGCTCATGAGCGAGCCGTGGCCCACGATCCGGACGGTGCGCCCGCTCACCGCGACAGCTCGCCGCGGGTGACGATCAACCCGAGCGGCAGCAGGGTGCGGCCGGCCACCTGCCGCACGCCCTCCACGTCGGGGAGGAGCTCGCCGCAGGCGGGCTGCAGCCGCTCGAGCACCAGCGCCTCCACGTCGCGATCCTCCCCGCCCAGCGCGGCGGCCAGCGCCAGCAGGTCGACCGGCTCGTCGTTGACGCGGAACGTGAGCTGCACCCGGCGATCACCCGCCACCGCGACCGTGGCCCGCCGCGGGCGCAGCGGCACCACCCGGGCCTCGAGGGGGACCCGGGGGACCTCGCCGCCGTAGAACACCCGCTCCCGCGCGGGCCAGGCTGCGGCCTCGTCGAGACCGATCGGCTGCGTGCGCCACACCCGCAGCCCCGTCCACAGGGCGATCGCGGCGCAGGGCAGCGCGTTGGCGAGGCCGATCGCGGTGAAGCCGCCAGCGTCGGGGAGGGCGCGGCGGAAGGGGATCGCCAGCAGCAGGCCCACGAACAGGAGCAGGACGTACACCACCAGCGTCACCACCAGGGCGGAGCCCACGTCCGCGTCGCCGCCCGGGAGGAGGCGGAGGTGGTGCGTCCACGGCCGGCGATCCCCGCTCATGGGCGCCGGCGCCACACGTAGCGGTGGATCGGGTCCCCCTTGGCGCCGTGCCACGCCTCGCGGTGGGTGGCGGGCAGCTCGGGGTCGGGGGGCGCGGGACGGCCGGGGCCGTGAGGGTTCTCGAAGGCCTCCTGCCCGGCCATGAGCTCCACCACCTCGGCGGCGTACTCCCCGTAGTCGGTCATGAACCGCAGCTCACCGCCGGGGCGGAGCACCTCCGCCGCCTGCCGCACGAAGTCGGGCGTCATGACCCGTCGCTTGTGGTGCCGCTTCTTGAACCACGGATCGGGGAAGTGGACGTACACCCGCTCCAGGCTGGCGGGCCCGAACAGCTCGGGGAAGGACAGGTTGGCGTTGCACAGCACCACCCAGGCGTTCTTCACCTCCTCCCGCCCGATCCGCCGGTTCACCCGCTCGACCATGCCCTGGCGGATCTCGAGCCCGATCAGGTTGAGGTCGGGGCGGCGGCGGGCCCGCTCCAGCAAGAAGTCGCCGTGGCCGCAGCCCACGTCGACCTCGCGCGGGAGGGTCGGGTCCGCCAGCAGCTCGTCCCAGCGGGGCAGGGGAACCGCGCGGCGGAACGAGAGCGGGTTGGCGTGCTGGCGCAGGCGCGCCTTGCTGCGGCGGCTCAAGGGATCAGTCCGCGAGGACGTCGCGGTACTTGCCGTCGCCCTCCTTGACGAGCTTCTTGAAGCCGAGGCGCTTGAGGTTCCCGTCCGAGAGCATCTTCTTGGTGTTCTTCGGGTTGGCGTTGAACTGCGCCGAGCGGATCACCCGGCGGACCGGCGCCCCGCACTCGGGGCACACCGCCAGCGGCTCGTCGGAGATCGCCTGCAGGACCTCGAACCCCTCGCGGCACGCCTCGCACGCCGCCTGCTCCTCGCTCGACCGATAGCAGTAGTTGGGCATGACTCTCCCCTCACTGCGGACGCGCCGTCAGGGTACCCCAGCCGGCGCGCTCGTCCAGCGGGAGCTAATGCCCCGTGGCCTCATCGAGGAAGCGCTCCGCCTCGGTCACGTACGGGCCGCCCAGGGCGCGCAGGTGCTCGGCGTAGGCGCGGGCGCTCTTGGTGCGCTGCGACGCGTGGGCCAGGTTGATCGCGTCCCGCAGCGAGTTGGCGGCGATCCGCGCCACCTCCGGCCGGTCCAGCAGGCCGTCCAGGGCCGCCAGCAGCCCGTCCACGTGCTCCTGCATGAGGGCCGGCGAGCGGGAGGCGTCGAACCACTTGAAGGCGCACATCTCGAGGTTGCGGAAGTGAGCGGTCTGGAAGCCGCGGGCGGGGTAGACCTGCGCCCACTTGTGGGTCGCCTGCTCCCACATGCCCCGGCTGTGCGCCAGCTCGGCCTCGGCCACCAGCGGGTCGCTCACCCGGGCGGCCCCCTCCTGCCGGTCGGTCGCCTGGGGGCGGGCCTGCCCGCGCCGGTACCGCTCGTCGATCGGCGCGGTGGGGAAGCGCCGCCAGTAGTCCTCGGTGGGGCGGTCGACGCCAACCTCGGCCCAGCGGACCTCGTCGCGGGGGATCCACACCGAGCCGGCGAAGGAGCGCTCGCCGTAGGGCCAGCGGACCGTGATCCCCGCGGCGTCGACCGTCAGCCGACCCACCAGGACCTCGCCGCTGCCGGTCACCACGCAGCCGCCCTCCTCGGCGCGCGAAGCAGCGGCGGTCCGCGGCGCGGCGACGGTCGGCTCCAGCCCCACCAGCGGGTGCTCCGCCGCGGGGTAGCGCTCGAAGTAGGCGGCGGGCAGCCGGTCGGTCTCGGTCTCCACGTGGCGCACCCGGGCCCGCGGCACCACCCGCTCGCCCCGGTCGCCGATCACGTGGAGCGCCCCGCCGCGCGCGACGACGGTCCCGTACAGCACCCGCGCCGGGTCGCTGGGGGCGGCCGGCTCGAGGACCACCACCCCCCGCTTGCCCGGGCTGGGCGGCGTGCGGGTGCTGGGCGGCGAGGCCCCGATCGTGGCGCCCACCGCGACCGCCAGGCCCACGGCGATCACGAACAGCGACAGGTAGGTGCGGTCCTTCGCCGACTCGTCGGGGTGGTGGTCGTGGCCGTGGTCGCTCATGGTCGCCCCCTGCGGTGCGAGGTAGCCCGGGTGGAAGGGGCGCCTACCCTACCTGGCGACCTGGCCAGCGGGTAGGGAGGCGGGAAGCCCTACCGCTCGCGCCTCCCCGAGCGGAGCAGGTCCACCAGCTCGCGCGCGGCGCCGCCGCGGGCCTCCTCGTCCAGCTCGCCCAAGGCCGCCGCCAGGGACTCGAGGCGGGCGACCCGCGCGGCCGCCTGCTCGAGGGCCTGAGCGCAGGCGCGCTCCGCCCGCTCGGCCCGCTCCACCAGCGCCCGCCGCTCCTCCTCGCTCATGCGGGGCGCCGCGGGCGGGACGCCCGGGAGGAGCTCCTCGCGCAGCTGGTCGAGGCTGGCCAGGATCTGCGCCTGCTGGCGCATGAGCCGCTTCCAGTCGGGCGGGTTGCCCTCGCCGAAGGCCCGGTCGAGGCCGTACCGCTCGGTGGTCTCGGCGTCGAGGCGGCGGGTGGGGGCGCGGGGCGAGACGGCCCGCGGCTCGAGGCGCACCGCGGCCGAGCGGGTGAGGTCCGCGGCCCCGCCGCTGTCGGGGTCGAAGCTGGGGGGCGCGAAGGAGCGCTCGCCCCCCCGCTCCTCCGGCTCCTCGCCCGCCCGCACAGCGCGGCCGCGCGGCTGGGCTGGCTCCTCGAGCTCGACCTGCGCCGGCGCCCGGAAGTCGTCGTCGCCGAAGTCGTCGCTCCGGAAGTCGTCGTCGCCGAGGTCGTCGCTCCGGAAGTCGTCGCCGAGGTCGTCGCTCCGGAAGTCGTCCCCGCCGAGCTCGTCGCTCTCGGGCTCCGCCGCCTCGCGGAAGGCGCGGGGCTGCGCGGGCTGCTCGATCGTCACCTCGGCCGGGCGACGGAAGGCGCCCGAGCCGTTCTCCTCGGAGGAGGGCGTCAGGTCGGGCGAAGTGGCGCCGCCGCGCACGAAGCCGCGGGGCGCGGCGGGCTGCTCGATCGTGACCTCGGACGGCGCCCGGAAGCTCCCCGAGCCGCCCCCCGGACCGCCGTTCGCGGGACGCTCGGCCGGACGGCGGGCTTCGGCCGGGCGCCGGAAGGCGCCCGAGTCGCCCCCCGCGCGCCCCGACTCGGCGTCGAAGCTCGGCGGCGCGAAGGCGCGCGGCGCCGCCGGCGCCTCCTCCTCGGCGTCGACGAACAGCGGCTCTGGGTGCTCCGGATCGTGCCCGCTGCCCGCCGCTTCGGCCGCGGCGCCGCTGTCCGCGTCGAACACCGGGGGCCTGAAGCCCGGAGCGGGCGCCGGCTCCTCGAGCCGCAGCAGCTTCTCCTCCAGCTCGCGCAGCTGGGCGCCGCTCTCGGCCAGGAGCCGGCGCGCGGCCTCGATCTCGCCGTCGGTGACCGCGTCGCCCTCCTCGCGCTCCGAGCGCTCGAGGGGGCGCTGCGTGTGCTGGCGCGAGCGGAGCCGCCGCACCCGCTCCTCGAGCGCCTCCAGCCGGCGCCCCTCGTCGGCGAGGGTCTCCTGCAACAGGCGGTGCAGCGCGGCGCTGCTCTCCTCGCGTACGGCCCCGTCGGCGTCGGTCGTCATGGAGACCCTCCGGCCCCCCCAGGTTGCCCGGCCAAGCGGCCGCTAGCAAGCGGCGCGCAGCCTCCTTACCATGGCCCCGCGGGAAACCGAGGAGCGGGTGGTCCTGTTGCTGGTCGAGTCGGGCGAGCGCGAGGGGGAGTCGATCCCCCTCCTCCCCGCGCCCGAGTCGGAGGCCCGCCTCTCGCTCGGCCGCGGGGCCGACGTCGACCTGCGCTTCGCGGACTCCACCATGTCGCGGCTGCAGGCCGAGCTGGTGCACGCGGACGGCGCCTGGCTGCTGGTCAACCACAGCAAGCACGGCTCGTACGTCGGCCGGCGCCACCTGGCCAAGGAGGGCGCCCACCGCAAGCTCCGCTCGGGCGACGTCCTGGTGCTGGGCGAGACCCGCCTGCGGTTCGTGATCGAGGAGGCGCGCCGCCCGGGCCACGACCCGCTCACGCCCACCACGCCGACGCTCGCGGCGCCCCCCGACGAGGCGGGCTACGACACCCGCGGCTACTTCCACTCGGGCCAGACCCTCCTCGAGCTGCCCGAGGGCTCCGACGACCCGGACCGGTCCTTCGTGTTCCTGCTGGGGGACCGGGCCTCCGGACAAGGCCTGCGGATCAAGACCCGGCGGCTGTACTTCCTGGGCGTCCTCGCCCTGCTGGGCCTCGCCGGCTGCCTCGCCACCGGCACCCTGATCGTGCTGCCCACCTTCCTCGAGCACCCCGGGATCATGCTGGCGGCCACCGCCTTCGCCTTCCTGCCCGCGATCCCGTACGCCCTGCTGATCAAGTTCCTGGACCGCAACGACCAGATCCCCTGGCACAACTTCGTCGCCTGCCTGGTGTGGGGCGGCACCGTGGGCTGCGGCC
>JAWLGW010000541.1:0-5262 GCA_041690735.1 Planctomycetota bacterium | reverse complement strand
AGCCGGCGGCCGAACGAGCGGGTCGCTCCCTCGGGAGCGCGCAGGCCCCCGCCCCCGACCGCCTCCCCGATGGGGCGATCGCCGAGCACCCCCTGCAGGCGGTCGCGGCCGGCGCGGGCCAGGTCGAGGAGCGATCCGAGCGCGCCGCGGTGATCGGCCTGCGCCGCACGCTGCCGCTCAGCCTGGGCGGCAGCGGCCTGCTGCGCCGCCCGCGCGGCCAGCTGCGCCGCCTCCGCCGCCGCCGCCGCCCCGGCCTGCGCGGCCTCCTGCTCCCCCGCCGGCTTGGGGGGCGCGTCCACCTGCTCCTGCTTGGCCAGGGCGTCGTCCGCGTCGGTCCGGGGGTCGGGGGCGGGCTCCCCGACCTCCAGCTTGTAGAGCGGGATCCAGCCCACGAACGGCAGCTCGTCGGGGCGGGGGCGACCCAGCTCGACCTGCACGAACAAGAGGTCCCCCTCCTGATCGCCGAAGTCCTCCACCGGCTTCCACAGCTTCGCCCGCGGGTTGTAGGTGGCCATGTCGAGCACCCGCACCGGCTGACCCGGGTCGACGTCGGCCACGAACGTGTAGTCGTAGGTGCCGCGCCGCGAGTCGAAGCGGTGCTGCGACAGGTAGCCCTCCTCGACCGCGCGCGCCTCGACCGTGCGCACCTGCAGGACGCCGGGCGCCCAGTTGGGGCCGAACAGCCAGCCGCGCACGGTGAGCTGACGCCCGTCGAGCCGGGCCAGCAGATCGACGGGGCCGCCCTCGAGGGGCAGGCGCCGACCGCCGGCGGTCTCGAGGTGCGGACGCTCGCCGCCGGTCCGCAGCACGCCCCGGGCGACGGCCTGGCGGGGGTCGTTGAGCAGGTAGACGTCGAGGCGGCGCACCACCCGGCCGTCGGGCTCGACCTGCAGGCCGGGCTCGACCTCCCCGTCGACGCGCACCTGCCGGCCGATCAGCTGCAGCAGGGCGGGCTCCTCTGCCCCGGTCACCTCCCACACGCGGCCGAGGGCGTCCTCGAGCCGGACGCCGCCCTGCTCGTCCGAGACCACCTCGCCGATCACCTCCACCAGGCGCGAGTCGTCCTCCTCGAAGGGAGGGTCGTCCTGCGCCAGGGCAGCGGCGGGGGTGAGCAGGGCCAGGAGCAGGAGGGGAGCGGCGGCGCGCATGGGCGAGTCCTCCGGGGGGGTGCCCGGCCGATCGCAGGGCCCGTGCCGGGACGCAAGCGCCGCAGCCGCGGCGTCAGGCGCCGAGGGGATCGTGCCAGGCCGTCCGCAGCCGTGCCGGCGGGTGGCGCGCTGAAAGGCTCCTGAACGGGTCCGGGCTCGCTTGAGGAACGGCCGCCGGGCGCCGAGCATGGGCCCTCATGAGCTCACATACTTCGGCCCGACCGCTCCCGAGAGCGCGCCTCCCGAGGCGGAGCGGGGTGGCGCTCCTGGCGCTGGTCCTCGCCGGCTGCCCCTCCCCGAGCGAGGAGGGGCCCGCGGAGGTGGCCGTCCCCACCGCCGAGGCCTGGACCTCCGCCCACACCCAGCAGGTGGAGGCGGCCTGCGGGCGCTGCCACGCCCTGCCGCCTCCCCAGGCGCTCCCGCGTGAGCGGTGGGCGGAGGTCGTGCCGGACATGGTGGGGCTGCCCGGCCCGCCGGGGGTGGCCCCGGTCGACCCGGAGGAGGTGGCCCTGGCGACGGCGTACTACACCCGCCGCGCCCCCGAGGCCCTCGAGCAGGTCGCGCCCGCCGAGCCCGAGACCCGGCTTCGCTTCCGGGTGGAGCACTTCACCCCCGCCCACGCCGCCTTCGCCGAGCGGATCCCCGCGGTGTCCAACGTGGCCTTCGTCCACCTGTCCGACCCCCGGCGGGCCGACCTGCTGGTGTGCGACATGCGCTCCAGCGCGCTGTTCCTGCTGCCGGCCTGGGCGCCGCCCGAGCACCGGCAGCTGCGGCACCTGGCGCAGGACCTCGCCTATCCGGCCCACGTGGAGCTCACCGACGTGGACGCCGACGGGCGCGACGACCTGCTGGTGGCCGGCCTGGGGGGCATGAACCCCTCCAACGCGCCCCAGGGGGCGGTGGTCCTGCTGCGGCAGGACGAGCGGCGACGCTTCCGCGGGGGGGTGCTCACCGAGGGGATCGGCCGGGCGAGCGACGCGCGCGCCGCCGACCTCGACGGCGACGGGGACCAGGACGTGGTGGTGGCGGCCTTCGGCTGGCGGGGCCCGGGCGCGCTCCTCCTGCTGGAGCAGACCGGGCGGGCGGGGAGGGCGCTGTCGTTCCGGCGCCATGAGCTCGACCCCCGCGACGGGTTCATTCACGTGGAGCCGGTCGACCTCGACGGCGACGGCCGCCTCGACCTCGTGACCGTGCTGGCGCAGGAGCACGAGCAGGTGATCGCCCTCCTCAACCGCGGCGAGCTGAAGTTCGAGCCGCGGGTCCTGTACCAGGCCCCCCACCCCGCCTGGGGGAGCTCGGGCCTGCAGGTGGTCGACCTCGACGGCGACGGCGACCTCGACGTGCTCGTGAGCAACGGCGACGCCCTCGACGACCACCTGCTCAAGCCGTATCACGGCGTCTCCTGGCTGGAGAACAAGGGCGACCTCGTGTTCGAGCGCCACCCGATCGGCCCCCTGTACGGCTGCGAGCGGGCGGTGGCGGGGGACCTCGACGGCGACGGTGACCTCGACGTGGTGGCGGTGTCCTTCTTGCCCCAGCTCGACCCCGAGGTGTGGCGCGGCCGCGACCTGGACTCGATCGTGTGGTTCGAACGAACCGACTCCGGCTGGCAGCGGCGCTCCCTGGAGAAGCACCGCTGCTACCACCCCACGGTGGACGTGGCGGACTACGACGGCGACGGGGACCTCGACATCGCCGTCGGCAACAGCGTGTGGCTGGTGGCGGACGGGGAGCCGTCGTTCCGGGCGGACCTGGTGACGCTGCTGACCCAGGTAGGAGCCGCAGGGAGATAGGGGGAGCCGCGGGGGGCTGTCGCTGGTTCGAGGGCTCCTTGCCGAGAGCCCTTTTTTAGCGCAGAGAGCGCGGGGAGCGCCGAGAGCGCTCACATGGGGAGAGGGGGACGAGGAGCTGGGACACTGGATCCTCCCCGTGCGGGGGCGCGATCCGCAGCGCCCGTTTCTTTGGGGGCTGGCGCTGGTTCGAGGGCTCCTTGCCAAGAGCCCTCTTTCAGCGCAGAGGGCGCGGGGAGCGCAGAGAGCGCTCACATGAGGAGAGGGGGACGAAGAGTGGCGGCGCTGGATCCTCCTCGTGCGGGGGCGCGATCCGCAGCGCTCCCCCTGACCCTCCTTTTGACGGAGGATGACCGTCCTTTGACGTAACTACTGGGCTTATGACGGGTGCGGGTGTCGTCCCGGGCTGAAACTGGCATCAGTCCGAGGAACCGCCATGTCTGAAGCCGCCGCCTCTTCCGCGCCCTCCCCGCTCTACCGCGCCAGCCAGGTCTATCGCACCGCTCAGTTCTGGGGCCTCCACGTGGCCGCCGTGGCGCTGGCGATCTACGTGGGCCTGCCCAGCTGGCAGGTGGTCCTGTTCACCGCGCTCACCTACTTCGGGCGCATGTTCTTCGTCACGGGGGGGCTGCACCGCTACTTCAGCCACCGGACCTACAAGACCAGCCGCTGGTTCCAGTTCGTGCTGGGGGTCGGCAGCCTGAGCACCCTGCAGAAGGGGGTCCTGTGGTGGGCGGCCCACCACCGCCACCACCACCGCACCTCCGACACCGAGCGCGACATCCACTCGCCGGTGCAGGACGGTTTCTGGTACTCCCACGTGGGCTGGATCCTCGACCCCAAGAACGACGACACCCGGGTGGAGTCGGTCAAGGACCTGGCCCGCTACCCCGAGCTGCGCCTCCTCAACAGCAACGTGGTCATGGTGCTGTTCTTCGCGGCCCTGTGCGCGGCGACCGTCTCCCTGTGGAGCCTGGAGGCCATGGTCTACGGGTGGTTCGTGAGCACCGTCCTCCTGTGGCACGGCACCTTCACGATCAACTCGCTGTGTCACGTGTGGGGCCGGCGGATCTACGCCACCAGCGACGACAGCCGCAACAACTTCGCCCTCGCTTTGATCACCATGGGCGAGGGGTGGCACAACAACCACCACTACTACCAGACCTCCTGCGCCCAGGGCTTCCGGTGGTACGAGATCGACGTCACCTACCGGATCCTGTGGCTGCTGGAGAAGGTCGGCCTGGTGTGGGACCTCAAGGAGGCCCCGGCCGAGGTGATCGAGGGGCGCCTCGGCGGTCGGGACTGGAAGATCGCCAAGGACGCTCCGGCCGAGCCGGCCGCCGAGCTGGAGCCCGCGACGGCCTGATCCGGAGGGTCCCCTCCGCCGCGACCGCGATAGACTCGAGCCGTGCGACCTGGCTGCTTCCATCCGGCCGACGACCTGGTTCAGCTCGACCGCGATCACCCGGGGTTCCGAGATCCGGAATACCGGGCGCGCCGCAACGCGATCGCGCGGGTGGCCCTCGACTACCGCGGCGGGCCGGTCCCGGAGGTCCCCTACAGCGAAGCCGAGCAGGACGTGTGGCGGCAGGTGTGGGCGCGCCTCGCGCCGGTCCACGACCGCTGGGCCTGCGCGGAGCTGCGGTTGGCGGCCGAGGAGCTGCGCCTCGACCGGGAGCGGATCCCGCAGCTGGCGGGCCTCAACCCCACCCTCACCGCCGCGACCGGGTTCGAGATGCTCCCGGTCGCGGGCCTGGTGACGGCCCGCACCTTCCTCAGTCACCTCGGGCGCGGCGTGTTCCTGTCCACCCAGTACATCCGCCACGCCAGCGCGCCCTTCTACACGCCCGAGCCCGACGTGGTGCACGAGCTGGTGGGTCACGCCGCCAGCTTGATCCAGCCAGAGGTCGCCGCCCTGAGCCGCGTCCTGGGCGAGGCCGCCGACCGCGCCGACGAGGCCGGCGTCCGGGCGCTGGAGCGGGTGTACTGGTACACCCTCGAGTTCGGCGCGGTCGAGGAGCGGGGCGCGCTCAAGGCGCTGGGCGCGGGGCTGCTCTCCTCGGCCGGTGAGATCGAGCGCCTGAGCGGGGCGGCCGAGCTGCGGCCCTGGGACCTGCCGCGCATGGCCGAGACCGACTACGACCCCACCGACTTCCAGCCCGGCCTGTTCGTGGCGCCCTCCTTCGGGCGCCTGATCGACGACCTCGGCGCCTGGGCGGGGCGCAGCTTCTAAACGGCAGGTCACGATCATGAGCGGTCGCTGCGAGGGCGGGTGGTAGCGCGCACAGGTGTCGACGCGACCGCTCATGATCGTGGCTGCCGTT
>JAWLGW010000540.1:586-5263 GCA_041690735.1 Planctomycetota bacterium | reverse complement strand
GTTTCCTCGTCGTTGCCCACGTGCTTCGCCTACCGCCCCCACGCCGAACCCGGGCCAGAGCCCGGCGCCGACGCCCATTTCCCATGGCGCCGACGCCCTCAGGGCCGACAGCGAGTCGCCTCGACCCCCCCGGATCGCGACGAGCCGCACAGGGCGACCTCCCCGGCCCCTAGGGTGGCAAGGAGGTCGCCCGCGTGCACGCCTAGTGCATGCCCGAGAACGGGTTCCGCTCTGCGGGCAGCTCCTCGAGCGCGTTCTCGTCGGTCTCCGCCATGAAGAACGACTTGCCCTCGCTCCAGTGGTCGCGGACCAGATACACCTGCTTGGTCACGTCGAGGTAGTAGCGGTGGGCGATCTCGCCCTCCTTGGGGCGCTCGGTGAACGCCTCCTCGATCCAGGCGATCTTCTGCCCGATGTTCATCTCGCTGCGGAGGATCTCCAGCATGTCCTTGACGGAGTACTTCTTCTCCCCGACCTCCTTGAAGACCTTGTCGCCCTCGTCGAGCACCACCTGGTTGCGGCCGGCGTCGGGGTTGGGGCTGCTCGGGTCGTAGGACCCGAACGCCTTCGACATGATCTTGCGGAGCTTCGGAATGGTGACCAGGCCGTAGCCCTGGTCGAGCGTCTTCCAGAACTCCTCCTCCTTCTGGAGGTCGATCAGCGGGAGCGCCTCACCCTTGGGCTTGAACAGCACGTAGGGCTTGAAGTTCTCGGTGCCGGCGTCCGCCTCCTCGAGGCGGGTGAGGAACTCGGCCTCGAGGTCCTCCGGCACACCGGTCCGCTGATAGAAGTAGAACTCGTCGATCTGCCCCGTCTCGAACAGCTTGACCGAGCTGGTGCCCAGGTTGAGGAACACGTCGAAGGGCAGCAGGTTGCGGCTGATCCGGATGTTGATCTTGAAGCCTTCGACCTTGCGGGCGATCCGCCGCAGGCAGGCGCCGATCGGCACCGCCAGCTTGGCCCGCACCGGGTCGAACTTGATCTGGTCGAAGGGGATCCCCAGGCCGCCCTCCTCGCGCGGCTTGTGCACCAGGGCCCCGATGATCGGGATCCGGGCGCCGTTGCCGGCCAGCACCGCGCGGTCGATGCGGGGCTTCTGCGGCTTGCCGTCCTCACCCACGCGCGGCGTGAGCGAGCGGGCCTCCATGCGGAAGGACTCCTCCGCCAGGCCCTTGATCACCGGGCGGTAGAAGTCGCAGATCTGGCCGAAGGTGATGCTGAGGTGCTTCTCGCGGAACTCCTCGCTCTCGGCCGCGATCGGCACGCACTCCGCCAGGTTGACCGGCTGGGTGTAGTCCTCGAGGTCGGGGCTCAGCCACCGGTCCGCGAACGGGGCCAGGTCTGCCTCGGTCACGTTCTTGCCCTTCACCGCGTTGGTGACGTCGACGCACAGCGCCTTCTTGAGCTGGTCGGCCTGGGCCCACAGCCAGTCGAAGTTGCGGCGCGCCGGCAGCTTGTACTTGCGGTAGGTGGCGGGCATGTCCTTGAAGTCCCAGGCGGTCGGGAACATGCCGTTGACCACGTCCCACAGGTCGCGGGGCAGCTCGGAGTCGTTGATGTGCTTGACCACGTCGTCCCAGCGCTGCAGCAGGGCGCCTTGCTGGACGTCGAGCTTGAAGTACTTGATCCAGGCGTTGGTCGGCGCCTTCTCGGTGGTCTCGGGCTCGAGCAGCCGCTGCGGGTGCGCCAGGGCCAGGGCCAGGCGCCGCTTGAGCAGCTTGAACAGGAACAGGGTCAGGTTGTCCCCGCCGATGTCCTGCCGGCCGCCGCGGTCGACGATGTCGATGTCGAGCGCGAGGTGCTGCGGCTCGAACTTCATGCCGACCGTGATCAGCGCGAGGTCCGTGGTGCCGCCGCCGAAGTCCATGGAGAGGAGGTTGAACTGGTAGGCCCCGTCCCCGGTCTTCATCTTGCCGAACTCGGACTCGACGTACTCGCCCAGGGCGGCGCGCTTGCCGAACCGCTCGAACAGCGGGTACAGGACGTAGTACAGCCCCGAGGCGGTCGCCTCGTCGGTGCTCATGTCCATCTTGTCGGCGGCGAAGCCGAGGTTGCGCAGCACGCGGCGCAGCTCACCGACCTGCACCGCGTTCCAGCGGGGCGGGCTGGTGGCGACGATCTCGTCGATGTTCTTGCCCAGGATCGAGCGGGCGTCCTCGATGACCTTCTTGCCGAGGGCGGTCATCATGTGCTGGGCGTCGGCGTCGCGCCAGATCTCCTTGCCCTTGGTGACCACGTAGCGCTTGTTGGTGCCGATGCCGCGCTTGACCGACATGTGGAGGTTGGTCTTGCGGGGCGAGCCGACCGCCTTCTGGCCCACGTCGTAGCTCTCGGGCGCCAGCTGCTTGAAGGGCTCGATGTCGACCACGTTGACCGCCGAGGCGATCGACTGGGCCTCCTTCATGAGCACCGGCGACTGGGGCAGGAAGTCCGGCTCCGGCTTCACCTCCCAGTAGGCCACCGAGGTGTTGGTGGTGCCGAGGTCGACCGCGAACACGCCGTCGAAGGTCTCGTCGCCCAGGAACTTCTCCACCTGGACGAAGAAGGCGCTCCACTCGTCGTCGCCCTCGACCTGGAAGTTGATCTGACCCTCCCACTGGGGGGAGTCGGGCTTCTTGGGCTCGGGGATCGCCGTGGTGTTGAACTCGATCTTGAGGGTGTGCCCGAACTCCATGGGGTCGAACAGGAACGACCCGTGGCCCGACTGCGCCGGGTCGAGCGGCACGTCGTTGAAGCTCAGCCGCACGAACCCGACGGGGTCCTTACCGAAGTCCACGTTGAACTTGACGGTGGCCGGCTCCTCCAGCTCGGGGATCGACAGCTCGACCGTCTTGTCTTCCAGGCGGAGGCCCGGCGCCAGTTCCTTGATGACGTGAAGAGGCGTGCTCTCGTCGAACTCGATGATCATCTTTTTGAGATCCCTCTCTCAAGCCCGCGCTGGGCCCTCCCACCCTTACCGAGTGGAAAAAGGTAACAGATGCGCCGTCACCGGGCCACGTCCCGAAGACCAGCCAGGCGCCTCACCCTGTAGGCAGGCGCGTCAGTTTGCCAGAGGCGACGTCGGGTCGCCAGGGGAGCGAGGACCGCGCTGCCGCGCACCTCACACCCCCCACTCCGCGTCGATGTCGAGGTCATCGAGGTCCCACGCGGCCTCGCCCGCCTCGTGCTCCCCTTCCCCTTCTCCGTCCCCGCCCGCGTCGCCGCCGCCCATCCCGAAGTCGAGGTCCATGTCGAGGGCGAAGTCCTCCTCGGAGAGCTGCTCTTCGACCTCGGCCGCGACCGCGGCGGCGCCGAAGCGCCGGGTGTCGAACCGCTGGGCGCCCGTGAAGATCGTCTCGGTGTAGGTGCGCGCCCAGCCCTTGGCCAGCACCGGCACCTCCACGTCGCCGTAGGCCTTCTTGACCTCGACGTCCTGCTCCTCGAGCTCCTCGAGGGGCGAGGCGCTGCCCAGGCGGCGGAACTCCGACACCAGGGCGGCCACCGCGTCGATGCTCTTGTCCCGGTCCTCGAGGTCGCAGTCGATCCGGCGGGCGATCGCGTCCAGCTCCGGGAGGGTGTGCTCCCACAGGCTGCTGAACTCGAGGTCGAACCGCTGCCGATAGAAGGCGGCCAGGCGGCTGGGCAGGTGGACCAGGTCGTCGAGGGCCCCGTGGACGTGGCGGAGCTCGGCAATGTACTGCCCGATCTCGGCCGCCTCACGGGCGTCGGTCAGTCGTCCGGCCTTCACCCGCAGGCGCGCCGCCAGGTAGGTCAGCAGCCGCCAGATCCGCAGCTCCGCCTCCTGGAACTGAGGGGTGGCCGCCGCCGGGCCGAACTTCTGGAACCCGCGGGCCATCTCGCGGAAGTTGCGGGCGCGGAACGCCTCGTCCGACTCCGTGCGGCGCAGCAGCTCGCGCAGCAGCGACACGTAGACCGCGCGGTTGCCCTGGGACGCCCGCGCCGTCACGGCGAACTTGAACGGGTAGGGCGAGTCGAGCGCCGGGCAGTACAGGATCGCCTCGGGGTCGAGGGCGCTCTCGAGCCCCACGCAGTGGAGCACCCGCAGCATGAGCTCGCCGTGGGTGGCGAAGTGCGACAGGTCCTCCAGCCGGAACTTGAAGTCGCTCTGCAGCACCCGCCCCAGCACGTGCACGCTCGAGGCCCGGTGGCCGGCCAGCACGAACTCGTGCTGCGCGAGGCGCTCGATGTGCCGGTAGGTCACCAGCCGCGGCACGATCCGCGCGAGCAGCGCCCGCGGGCTGGCCTGGGTCGTGCCGTCCTCACCGCCGCTGGCGTCGCGCCCGAACCGCGCCAGCACCTCGGCCAGCCCGGGCTGCCGGTCGAGCTCGTGGAGCAGCAGCGGCAGGGCGTGGGTCAGCTCGTCGGAGAGGACCGGCCCCTCAGCCACCGCCGCCCGGAACACCAGGTCGCAGGGGCCGTGCGCGCCGAGCTCCGTGCGGGGGGCGTAGCCCCAGGCAGAGCGATCGGCAGCCAGAGGGAGGGGAAGGACTTCGGACATGGCCTACTTCTGTACTCGATCCAGCCCGGCCGTGCCATGCGGGTCGGGTTTTTCCCTATGGACCGGGGCGGTGGGCAGAAATGCCCGGGTGGTGTCGGGGCAGGTGGGGGCTGGGGGTCGCCTCCTTGGGGCGAGGTGCGCCAGGGAGCCTCTTCCCGAGAGAGAGCTCGGCAGGTCCC
>JAWLGW010000540.1:0-576 GCA_041690735.1 Planctomycetota bacterium | reverse complement strand
AGGCTCTTCCCGAGGAGCGGCGCGTTCAGCGACAGCTCCCTCGAATCCCTTCGCTAGCGAAGCGCGCCTGCGCCGAACTCCCTGCGCCTTCCCCGCATCCCACCCGCTACAATCCCCCGGTGCTCGCCCTCAAGAACCTCCTGCGGCGCAAGGCCCGCAGCCTGTTCGCGGTGCTGCAGATCGCGGTGGCGATCGCCGCCTTCGTGTCGATCGTGGGGGTCACGCAGGGGCTGCGGGCGCAGTTCTACACCCTCTCTCGCGTGTTCGCCTTCGACCTGATCGTGCAGCCCGAGGGGGCCGCCTCGCCGATCTTCTCGGTCGTGTCGCGCGAGGAGGCGGCGGCGATCGAGCAGGTCGAGGGGGTCGCCGCCGTCTCGCTCATGGGGATCCACTTCATGCGGGTCCCCCAGATCAGCCAGCCGATCGGGCTGATCGCCCTCGACCCGGGCAGTGAGCTGATCTCCCGTTACGCGATCGTGGCCGGTCGTGGCCTCGCGCCGGAGGACACCAACCAGATCCTGGTGGGCGAGGTGATGGCGGTCGACCTCGGGATCGACGTGTCGACCCTGCGTGCCG
>JAWLGW010000539.1:0-5276 GCA_041690735.1 Planctomycetota bacterium | reverse complement strand
GCGCACGGTGAGCCCCTCGATCAGGCGCAGGCGCACCACGGGATAGCGCAGGGGCTGCACGACCATCTCCGCCTGCTCGTGGACGCTGGTGACCTCGAGAGCGACCCGCCCCTCGGTCCCGGACAGGATCACCAGCGGGCGCTGATCGGCCTGGCGGGCCTCGCTCGGCAGCCCCAGCAGCCGCTCCAGGGAGACGATCGGCACCGGCTGGCCGTCGAGGCGGACCGCCGGGCGGCCGTCGAGGGCGACCCGCTCCTCTTCGCCCGCGCGCATGAGGCGGGCCACCGCCACCAGCGGCAGGTAGAAGCGTCGCCCTCCCGCCTCGACCAGCAGCCCGCGCCGGGTGGCGAGGTGCGGGGGGAGCGACAGCTGGAAGCTGGCGCCCCGGCCCAGCTCGCTGCGCAGCTCCAGGTGGCCGCCCAGCCCCTCCACCGCCTCGCGGACGGCGCTCACGCCCAGGCCGCGGCCCGAGATATCGGTGGCGACGGTCCGGGTCGACAGCCCCGGGTGCCCGAGCAGCTCCAGCAGCGGCGCGGTCGCGGCGCGGGGCAGCTCGAGCTCCCGCGCCCGGCCGCGGAGGGCGCCCGCGTCGACCCCGCCGCCGTCGTCCTCGACCGCAATCAGGACGCGGTCGCCTTGACGGGTGGCGGCCACGCGCACGCGCCCCTCGGCCGCCTTGCCGGCGCGGCGGCGGGCCTGCGGCTCCTCGAGCCCGTGGTCGATCGCGTTGCGGAGCAGGTGGAGGAGCGGCGCCTTGAGCTCGTCGAGGACCCGCTTGTCGATCAGCACCTCGCCGCCCTCGGGGACCAGCTGCACCTGCTTGCCGGTCCGGCGCGCCACGTCGCGCGCCGCGCGGCGCAAGGCGTCGAACAGGGTGCCGAAGGGGAGCATGCGCAGGCGAGCCGCGCCGTCCTCCGCGTCACGCGAGACGCGGGCCAGCCGGTGGGCGTCCTGGTCGAGGGCCCGCTCGAGCTGCTCCAGCCGGCGCCGCAGGGCGGTCAGCTGCTCGCCGTCGTCGCCGCCGGCCGCGGCGAGGGCGGTGAGCTCGGCCACCTCGGTGATCCGGCGCCGCGTCGCCGAGCGGCACAGGGCCAGCTCGCCCAGGGTGCGGATCAGCCCGTCGAGGTCGGCGACCCCCACCCGAATGCTCTCGCTGGCAGGGCCGGCCGGCCGCGCCGGGGTCGTGACCGGCTGGGCTGCCTGGCCGGGCGCCGGACCGTGCTCGTGCTCGTGCTCGTGCTCCTGCTCCTGCTCGTGCTCGTGCTCCTGCTCGCGCTCCTGCTCGCGCTCCTGCTCCTGCTCCTGCTCCTGCTGTTCCGCGCCCCGCGGCGTCTCGGCCCGCAGCCCGGCGTACTCCGCCGCGCCCTCCTCGTCGCCCAGGGCGCGGAGGAGCGCGGCCACGTCCACCTCGGCCACCTCGTCGGCCAGGCGGGCCGCGACGAGCGCGCGGGCGCCGTCGAGGGCGGTCAGGATCGGGTCGACCTCTTCGCCCGACAGCGGACGCTCGCGGGCGGCCGAGCCCCCCAGCGCCGCCTCGACCGCGTGCAGGAGGCGCGCCACCGGGCGCAGGCCCTCCACGACGCTGGCGCCCCCCTTGATCCCGTGCAGGGTCCGGAGCGCGGCGGTGGTGCGCTCCTCGCGCTCGGGCGGCCCGAGCGCCTGCCGCTCGAGCTCGAGCAGCAGGGCCAGCACCCGCTCGATCCCCTCGTCCGCCTCCTGGGCGAACAGCTCCACCAGGCGATCGCTCACGCTTCGACCTCGCGGGCGCCGGGCTCCGCCGGGGCGAGCGCGTCGAGCGGCTCCCGGCCCAGCTGCTCCAGGAGCCGCTCGGGGTCGAGCAGCAGCACCAGCTCGCCCTCGTCGGCGCTGGAGCGGTACACGCCGGACAGGTAGGCCGCCGCGCGGGGCGGCGGCGGCTCGACCGTGCCGGCGGCCAGGGCCTCGACCTCGAGGACCTCGTCGACCTTGAGGCCGAAGCCGCTGGTGGCGCCCGCCACCACCACGATCCGTGAGTCGAGGTCGTCCGCCCGCGTCCGAGCCCCCAGGGCCGCGCGCAGGTCGACCACCTCCAGCGGCTCGCCGCGCAGGTCGAGGAGCCCCTCCACCGCAGGCGGAGCGTCGGGCAGCGGCCGCAGCAGGACCATGCGGACCACCTCGCGCACCTGGTCGAGGGGCAGCCCCAGCTGGCGCTCCGCAACGCGGGTGACCAGGTAGCGCTCGGCCAGGCGGGCGGGCGCCCGGCTCGGCGCGGGCGCCTCCCCCGAGTCTGCCAGCCGCAGGGCCAGGTCCTGCAGCAGGACCTCGACCGCCTCCAGGCGCGCCCGCAGCTCGGCCTGCTCCGTCTGGAGCGCCGCCAGGCGCTCGGAGGCCTCGCTCACGCCCGGCCCCGCTTCTCGGGGCGACCCCGCTCCACGCCGCTCCGCGTGACCACCAGGGGGGTGGGCTCGGCCGGGGCTTCCGGCGGCCGCGACAGGAGCGTGTCCATGAGGGTGCCGAGGTGGCTGCCGAGCCACTCCTTGGGGATGAAGGCGTCGGCGCCGGCGGCCTGCGCCGCGTCGAACACGTCCTCGCCCGACATGATCACGAGGGGGAGGCTGTCGCCGAAGAAGGACCGGAAGGCGCGCGCCACGAAGGTGCCCCGGAAGGCCCCCAGGTGCTGGTCGAGCAGCACCAGGTCGGGGCGCTGCTGGTGGACGAGGCGGTTCGCCTGCACCCAGTCGACGCAGGCGACCGGCTCGTGCCCCAGGTCCCGCAGGAGCTCGCTGACGTACTCCAGCAGGGTCGGGCTGTCGTCGATCACCAGTACGCGCGCCATGGTTCCTCCCCCGCCGAGCGACTAGACCGTGAACCGCGCCAGGGCCGACCGAAGCTCCTCTGCCTGAGCGACCAGCCCGCCGGTGGCGTCGGCGATCTGGCTGGTGCTGGCCTGGCTCTGGCTGACGCTGCCCGACACCGAGGCCACGGCGTCGGTGATCTGCTCGATCGCCTGGCTCTGCTCGCGGGTGGCGTACACGATCTGCTCGACCGACTGGGTGGCCGTCTGCAGGTCGGTCGACTGCCGCTCCACCCGCTTGGTGCCCTCCTCGGTCTTCATGACGGCCGAGTTCATGGCCCGCTGGATGTCGCGCAGCATGGAGCGAATGCTCAGGGTCGCCTTCTGCGACTGCTGGGCCAGGTTGCGCACCTCCGAGGCGACCACCTCGAAGCCGCGCCCGTACTCGCCCGCCTTGGAGGCCTCGATCGAGGCGTTGAGCGCCAGCAGGTTCGACTGGTCGGCGATGTCGCTGACGCTGTCGAGGATCTCGCCGATCTGCTGCACCTTCTCCGACAGGGCCACGATGCTGGTGGCGATCTCGGTCACCTGGTCCTGCACCTGCCGCATGCCGCTGATGGTGTTCTCGGTGGTGGAGAGCACCTCGCGGGCCCGGCCGTCGTTGCGGACCGCGTTCGCCTTCAGCTCCTCGAGGGAGCTGGTGGCCTCGGCGATCGCGGCCGCCTGGCTGGTCAGCACCGACGACTGCTCCTGCACCGAGGAGTTGATCTGCACGGTGGCCGAGCTCATGTTCTGGGAGATCGATCCCGAGCGGGTGGTGTAGGTGCGCAGCTCGTCGACCATGGCGCGGAAGGAGGCGGCCAGGCGGCCCACCTCGTCCTCGCTCAGGACCTCGACCTGCTCGCGCAGGTCGCCCTCGGCGATCCGCGAGGCGACCCGCTCCAGCTCACGCAGCGGGCGCAGGCCGCGCGCCGCGGCGTAGGCCGCGATCGCGGTCAGGATCAGGCCCGCGACCACCACCCCGAACAGGATCTGGATCAGCTGGTTGACCCGGGCCTCGGCCTCCGCCTGGAACAGCGTGGTGGCCGCGTCGGCCCGCTTGAGCAGCTCGCCGCTCTGGCTGGCGGCCTTGGCGGCGCGGCTCACCCGAGCGGCGTGGCCCTCGGCCTCCTTGGCGGCCGTGTCCGCCTGAGCCCGGAACGGGGTCCACTTCTTGGACAGGGCCTCGAAGTCCGCGCGGGCCGGGCTGTCCTGGGGGACGTCCGATGCCAGCCGGGCCAGGGCCCGATCGAAGGTCTCCAGGGAGCCCTGCAGCTCGGCGGCGTGCTCGCGCGCCTCCTCGACCGCCCGATCGCCCCCCTCGGCCCGCTCCACCTCGAACATGATGCGGGTGACCTTCTGGTTCAGCATGCGCAAGCTGCCTGCCAGGTCGACGGTGGCGGCGTCTGCGCCCTGAGCGCGCAGCTTGTCCACCAGCCGCTGGGCCAGGTCCAGCAAGGCGTGGTTCTCCTTATCCGCGTAATCGAGCGCCTGGCGCAGGCGGGCTTCGGCGGTCGCGCCATCGAGCAGGAGCCTGAGGTCGCCCTGGAAGGGCTTCCACACCTCGTCCACCCGCTGCAGGGCCTGCTTCCCCTCCGGTGAGGGCTTGGGGAAGCCCTCCGCCTCGCTGCCGCTCGCGAGGGCCTGGTGGGCGCTGGCGAAGGTCTCCAGGGCCGCCTGCAGCGTCTGCTTGCTCTCGTCGCTGCCGCCGCTGCGGAGCAGGTCCAGCCCCGACATGGCCATGCGCTGGGCGAGCATGCGCTGCGCGCCCGAGACGTTGACCAGGCGAGCGTCGGCGGACTGCTGCCGCACCTGCCACAGGGTCGCGCCCACGGCGAGGACGATGGCGGCGCCCAGGCCGATGTAGGCCATGACGACGCGCAGGAGCAGGCTCTTGGTGGCTCGATTCGAGGGGGCGGTCATGAAGAAGCGCCTCGTGGTTGAGGGGCGGCGGCGTCGTCGACCCGCACGCGGGGGTCGGCGAGCACCGCTTGAACGTCGAGGAGGAGCAGGGCGCCGTCGGCGACGCCGGTGATCTGTTCGGGACGCAGCCAGGCGTCGCTGTCGTCGGCGCGCGTGAGCGGGCGCACGTCGTGGCAGGGGCGGATCGCCTCCACGGCGTCCACCCGCAGCGCCACCCGCTCGCCGGCGGCCTCCACCAGCACCAGGCGCGGCGCGTCCTCTTCGGCCTCGCCGGCGACCGCTCGCAGGAGCACGCCCAGGTCGACCACGGTGAGGATCTCCCCGCCGAGGGAGGCGGCGCCGAGGACGAAGGGCGGCACCGACGGGAGCGGGCTGATCGGCGGGGGGAACCGGATCCCGTCCACGGCGGCGATCGGCAGCCCGTACCGCTCCCGGCCGCAGCGGACGATCAGGTGGCGCCGGTCGTCCCCGGCCGCGCCAGCCCGCCGCGCGTCGTCGCGCTCGCGCCCCGACACCCGGCGCGCGAGCTGGGCGGCGCGGC
>JAWLGW010000538.1:0-5287 GCA_041690735.1 Planctomycetota bacterium | reverse complement strand
CTTCGGGCGGCACCACCACGCCTTCAAGATCGCCGAGTTCCGCCGCCCGAGTTCGAGGTCGCGGCGCGGGTCGCCGCCCCGGGTCCGCACCTGCCGGGCGGACAGGCGGTGGTCACCGCCCAGGCCCGCTACTTCGCCGGCGGTCCGCTCCCGGGGGCGGCCGTGACCTGGCAGGTGACCGCCCGCGAGGGGAGCTACGTCCCCCCCGGGCGGAGCGCCTTCAGCTTCGGCGAGTACGTGCCCTGGTGGCGGCGCGGCCACGGCGGCGGCGGTCGGCACCTGCACCAGGAGAGCTTCGCCGCCACCACCGACGGCCAGGGCCAGCACCACCTGGGGATCGCCCTCCGTCCCTGCGCCCAGCCGCTGGTGCTGACCGCCGAGGCCACCGTGCAGGACGTCAACCGACAGGCCTGGGCCGGTGAGGCCTCGCTGCTGGTCCACCCCGCCGCGCTGTACGTCGGCCTACGCAGCCGGGCCCCCTTCGTCCGCCAGGGCGAGCCCCTCGAGGTCGAGGCGCTGGTGGTCGACATCGACGGCGCCGCGGTCTCGGGCCGCGAGGTGTCCCTGGCCTTCGAGCGGGTCGCCTGGCGGTGGGAGCGGAGCGCGCTGCGCGCGGAGGTCCTCGAGCGCCAGGTGCAGACCCTCACCTCCGCCGAGGGCGCCGTGACCGCTCGCCTGGCGCAGCCCGCCGGCGGGAGCTGGCGCGCCGTGGCCACGGTCCGGGACGGGCAGGAGCGAGAGGCCCGCAGCGTGCTGCAGGTGTGGGTCGCGGGCGGTCCGGCGCCGGGCTCGCGCGAGGTGAAGGAGGAGGAGGTCACGCTGATCCCCGATCGCGAGCGGTACGCCGCCGGCGAGGAGGCGAGCGTGCTGGTGGTCGCCCCCTTCGCCCCCGCCGAGGCGCTGCTGACCCTGCGCCGGTCGGGGATCGTGGAGACGCGCCGGTTCCGCATGGAGGAGCCGACGGAGGTGGTGCGGATCCCGGTCCGCGAGGAGCACGTCCCCGACCTGACGGTGCACGTGGCGCTGACCGGCAGCGCCCCGCGGGAGGGCTCCGACGTCGAGCGTCCGGCCTACGCGGCGGGAGCGCTCACCCTGCCGGTGCCCCCCCGACGCCGCACGCTGTCCCTCGACGTGCGCCCGGCCGACAAGGAGCTCGAGCCGGGGGGCGACACCGCGACCGAGGTGGTGGTGCGCGACGCGCAGGGTGAGCCCGTCGCCGGGGCGCAGGTCGCGCTGGCGGTGGTGGACGAGGCGGTCCTCGCCCTGGCCGGTCACAGCCAGCCCGACCCGGTGGCGACCTTCTACCGCCCGCGCGGCGCCGGGGTCAGCGACCTGCGCACCCGCCGCTACCTGCGCCTCGAGGACCTGACGACCGAGCAGGCCCTGCTGGAGCAGGCGGAGATGAAGCAAGCCCTCGGGGCCGAGCGCGCCATGGACTTGGACATGGAGGCCGAGGGCGCCCCTCCGCCCATGGCGGGGGCGCCCGGCGGCGCCATGCGGGGGCGCGGCGGCGGGGACGGGGCCGAGGCCCCGGCCATCGCCATGCGCAAGGACCTGCGCCCGCTGGCGGTGTTCGCCCCGGCGGTGACCACCGACGCCGAGGGGCGGGCGCGGGTGAGCTTCAAGGTGCCCGACTCGCTGACCCGCTACCGGATCGTGGCCGTGGCCGCGGCTGACGCCAACCACTTCGGCTCGGCCGAGGAGACCTTCACCGCCCGGCTGGCCCTCATGGTCCGCCCCTCGCCGCCCCGGTTCCTCAACTTCGGCGACCGGTTCGAGCTGCCGGTGGTGGTCCAGAACCAGACCGACCGGCCCCTGGAGGTGGCGGTGGCCGTGCGGGCCAGCAACCTGACCCTCCTGGGCGGGCTGGGCCGGCGCCTGACGGTCCCCGCCAAGGACCGGCGCGAGGTCCGCTTCCCGGCCGCCGCCCTGGAGGCGGGGCGGGCCCGCGTGCAGGTGGCCGCCAGCGCGGGCGAGTGGGCCGACGCCCAGGAGGTGACCCTGCCGGTGTGGACCCCCGCCACGAGCGAGGCCTTCGCCACCTACGGGCACCTCGACGGGGTGGACGCCGTGTCCGCCCAGCCGGTGCGGGCGCCGGCCGACGCCTGGCCGCAGTTCGGCGCCCTGGAGGTCACCGCCTCGTCGACCGGGCTGCAGGCCCTGACCGACGCGGTGATCTACCTGGCGGAGTACCCCTACGGGTGCGCCGAGCAGGTCGCCTCGCGGGTGCTGGCCCTGGCGGCGGTGCGCGACGCGCTCACGGCCTTCGCCAGCGAGGACCTGCCGGCGCCGGCCGAGCTGGAGAGGGCGGTCGCCGCCGACCTCGACCGCCTGCGTCAGCTCCAGAACGGCGACGGCGGGTGGGGCTTCTGGCGGGCGGGCGAGCGCAGCTGGCCCTACCTCACGGCGCACGTGACGCACGCCCTCGCGCGGGCCAGGAGCAAGGGCTACGCGGTGGACGCCCGGGTCAGCCAGCGGGGGCTGGGCTACCTGAAGCAGATCGAGCGCCACCTGCCGGAGTGGTACTCGCAGGAGTCGCGCTGGGCCCTGCAGGCCTACGCCCTGTACGTCCGCGCCCTCGCCGGCGACCGCGACGTGCGAGGAGCGACCGGCCTGTACCGCGCAGCGGGCAAGGAGCGCCTGTCGCTGGAGGCGCTGGGCTGGATCTACCCGCTGCTGCGGCGGGCGGGTGAGGCGGGCGACCGCGGCGCGGCCGGCGCCGCCGCGGAGATCCGCCGCCACCTGGGCAACCGCGTCAGCGAGACCGCCGGCGCCGCCCACTTCGTCACCTCCTACAGCGACGGGGCCCACGTACTGCTCCACTCCGACCGCCGCGCCGACGGGGTGCTCCTGGAGGCGCTCCTCGACGACCCTCGCGAGGCTCAGGGCGACCTGGCGCCCAAGCTGGTCGCGGGGCTCCTCGCCCACCGCTCTCGCGGGCGGTGGACCAACACCCAGGAGAACGCGTTCATCCTGCTGGCCCTCGACCGCTACTTCCGCACCGCCGAGAAGGTCACTCCAGACTTCGTGGCGCGGGCCTGGCTGGGCGAGGCGTTCGCGGGCGAGCACACCTTCCGGGGCCGCACCACCGAGCGGGCGCAGATCACGGTGCCCATGGCCGACCTGCAGGCGGCGGCCGCCGAGGGGGCGGCGCCCACCCTGCTGCTCGCGAAGCAGGGGCCGGGGCGGCTGTACTACCGGATCGGCCTCCGCTACGCGCCCCAGGACCTCCACCTCGACCCGCTCGAGGCGGGCTTCGGCGTGGAGCGGCGCTACGAGGCGGTCGACGACCCGGGCGACGTGACGCGCGACGACGACGGGACCTGGCGGATCCGGGCCGGCGCCCGGGTGCGGGTGCGGCTGAGCATGGTCGCGCCGGGGCGGCGCTACCACGTGGCCCTGGTCGATCCGCTCCCGGCGGGCCTCGAGCCCCTCGACCCGGGCCTGCGCGCCACCGGCTCGCTCCCCGAGGACCCGGCCAACCAGCAGCGCAGCGGTCGGTGCTGGTGGTGGCAGCGGACCTGGTACGAGCACTCGGGGCTGCGCGACGAGCGGGCCGAGGCGTTCACCTCCCTGCTGTGGGAGGGGGTCCACGAGTTCAGCTACGTGGCGCGGGCCACCACCCCCGGCACCTTCGTGGCCCCCCCGGCCAAGGCGGAGGAGATGTACTCCCCCGAGACCTTCGGCCGCACCGGCACCGATCGGGTGGTCGTGGAGTAGCGGCCTGGCGTCCAGCCCGCTCGATCAGCGCGCCAGCGCGGGCAGCGGCTCGGGCTCCGCGGCGGTCGGGCGGCCCATCCGCCGCAGGAACTCGAGGTGCGCCCGCACGGCGCTCCACAGGGTGGGGTGCTCGTGGGGGGTGATTCCGTGCGCGCGGCACACCTCGCGCACCAGCGGGGCCAGCGCCGGGTAGTGGCGGTGGCTGATTCGCGGGAACAGGTGGTGCTCGACCTGGAAGTTGAGGCCGCCCACGTACCAGCTGAGCAGGCGGTTGCCGCAGGCGAAGTCGACGGTGGTCGCCAGCTGATGCTCCACCCAGGGGCGCTCGAGGGCGCCCCCCGCCGGCGGGTTGGCGACGAAGGTCGCGTCCTCGCTGGCGTGCGCCAGCTGGAACACGAGCCCCATGGTGACCCCCCACACCGTGGACACCAGGAGGTAGCCCAGGAGGTACGGGACCAGCGGCACGAACAGCAACGGCACGGTCACGCCCCACACCAGGAAGCTGACCTTGCCCGCGAGCAGCTGAGCCAGGTCGAGCCCGCGGGGCCGCTTCATGCGGTGGCGCCCCACCTTGCCCCGGGCGAGGGCGACGAAGTCGTCGACCAGGATCCACTTGGTGGTGAACAGCGCGAACAGGGGCACCCAGTACAGGAACTGGAACCGGTGCATCCAGCGCAGGGGCTGGCTGTCCGCGAGGCGGAAGAAGGGGCGCAGCTCGATGTCGTCGTCCACGCCGTCCACGTTGGTGTAGGTGTGGTGCAGCACGTTGTGCTTGTGCTTCCACACGTACGAGCTGCCGCCCAGCAGGTCGAGCACACCGCCCGCCGCCAGGTTGACCAGGCGACGGCGCCCGTACGAGCCGTGGTTGCCGTCGTGCATGACGCAGAAGCCCGCCGCCGCCAGGGCGAGGCCGAGCGAGACGGCGAGGGGGGCGGCGCTCCACCAGCTGGTCGCCCACAGCAGGAGGAGCAGGTAAGAGCTGCCGGCCCACAGCAAGATCGCGAGGGTCTTGCCCCACATGGGGGCGCCGCCCGCGCGGTCGAGGCCGGTGCGCTCGAAGTAGGCGTCGACGCTGGCCTGCAGCTCGGCGCGCAACGGAGAGTGAGCGGGGAAGCTCGGGCGAGGCGTCGCCGCGCTCAGGCAGGCGCCCCCGGCTGACCGGCGCCCAGCTCGTCGCGAGCGTGCTGGTACCGGTCCTCGACCACGTCCCAGGCGAAGTCGGGGCTGGTCTGCTGGCGGTAGGCCTCGAAGGCCTGCACCGCGGCCACCAGATAGCGACGCCGGTTGCGCTCGTCGGCGAAGGCGAGCTCGTAGGCGAGGATCCCGTAGTAGAAGCACTCGGAGTCGTCGCTCATGGCGTGCTCGCGGTAGTGCGCCTCGAGCGTCGCCGCCGCCTGCGCCTCGTCGAGCGTGAACGGGGCCGGCTCGAAGTCGACGTACCGGGCCCACACGTACTCCTGGATCCGCTGCCGCGTCAGGGCGGCGTCGCTGCTGACCGCCTCGACCCCGACGGACGCTCCCTCGTAGCTCATGATCGCTCCCACCGCAGGCCCGACAGCCTGACGTA
>JAWLGW010000537.1:0-5292 GCA_041690735.1 Planctomycetota bacterium | reverse complement strand
GATCCCGCGGCGCGATCGCGATCAGCGGCACGCAGGTCCGCGCCGATCCGCTGGCCCACTTCCACCTGCTGCCGCCGCCGGTGCGGGCCCACTTCGTGCGCCGGGTGCGGATCGTGGGGCCCGAGTCGACGGGCAAGTCCACCCTGGCCCGGGACCTGGCGAGGCGGTTCGACACGGTGCACGTGCCCGAGTACGCGCACAAGCTGATCGCCCTGCAGGAGGGCGCCTTCACTGAGCCCGACCTCCTGCGCTTCGTCCGCGGCCAGCAGGCGGACGAGGCGGCCCTGGCCCGGCAGGCGAACCGGGTCCTGGTCTGCGACACCTGCCCCCTGACCACCCTGTGCTGGTCCCGCCTCCTGTACGGCCGGGTGGCGCCGGATGTCGCGGCCGCCGCCGACGCCGCCCGCTACGCCCTGACGCTGCTCGCCCTGCCGGACGGAGTGCCGTGGACCACCGACGTCCACCGCGTCGCCCCCGAGACGCAGGCGCCCTTCCTCGCGCTGCTCGAGGAGGAGCTCACCCGGCGCGGCGTGGAGGCGGTGCGGCTACACGGCAGCTGGGACGAGCGGCAGGAGACCGCCACGGCGGCCGTGCAGCGGCTGCTCGGGGGGCGAGGGTGACGCTCCGCGCCGGTACCCTGACGCTGATCCCCCTCGCATCGATCCTCGCCGCCGGGTGCGCGACGCCGCGCGTGTACGCCCCCTGGCAGGCCTCGGCCGCCGAGACGCAACGGCAAGAGCGCGCAGCCAGGAATGGCGACGTGGAGGCCATGCGGTGGCTGGCTCGCCGGTACGGCCACGGTGTCGAGTCGGCGATGATCCGGTCGCTGCGCTCCTCGCCCGCCACGCCCTCGGCCGAGCGACCCGCGCAGCGCTCCTGGCTCGACACGCGCACTCGCCGGTCGTGCGCTGCCACCTGGGCCTGCAGGCGGAGCGAAGGGGTGAGCAGGCCGCCGCTCGTGAGCAGTACGCCGCCTGCGTGCGCCTGAGCCTCGACGACCCCGTGGCCGCCACCGGCGTAGAGGTCCTGTGGGCGCTCGGCCGCCTCGCCGCCTTCCAGGAGGAGGAGTAGCGAGCTGCGGCCGGAGCGGAGCTCGTACACACGAGCTCTCGCCGACGCCCTTGCTCAGAACGGGCTCGTCCGCCGCTCCTCTGCGTCCGGCCAGCCGCGCCGCCGGGAGGGGCCGCTCAGCTTCAGGCCGCGGCTCCACAGGCGGCCCTTGTCCATGCGGAAGTGCATCCGGAAGGTGGTCGCGCCCTCGGGGTCGTTGCGCACCAGGGGGGTAGCGAGCTGCACGATCGCGTCCAGGGTGCTCTCGCCCCAGGGCTGGTCCTTGCGGCGGGCGACGTAGGTCGGGCCGGTGGCGACCTGCACCATGCCATTGCGGAGCCACACCACCTGCGAAGGCGTCGGCAGGTCGGTGGTCAGGGTGAGGCGCCAGGTGTCGCGGTCGAGGCGCTCCCGCTTCACCTGCACCGGCCAGGCCTGGGCCGCGATCCGGATCGTGAGCAGCTCGCGGCACACCGCGCAGAACGGGGACCGGGCATCCCGCATCATGCAGGCCTCCGAGGGGCGGTACCAGCGGCGGCTGAAGTGAAGCGCGCCCTTGAACAGGCCCACCTCGGGGGTCGCCCCGGTGGGGGTCGGCAGGCGGGCGCCCTCGGGGAGCCAGTGGCGCCAGGGGACGAAGCGCCGGTCGGTGTGGGTCGTGACGTTCCCGCCCCACCCCGTCTGCCCGACCAGCCACTCGCTGATCCCGTTCCCGTACACGTAGTCCCAAGCCGAGCGCGCGTTCTCCTCGTACTCGTCGAGCAGGCGACCGACGACGTGGCCGAGCTCGTGGACCGCGGTGCCGGCCACGTCGGAGCCGTAGCCCGAGACGAGCGTGAAGTCTTCCCAGGCGCGGGAGCGGAACGAGGCGTTGCCCAGCACCACCACCGCGTCGGCGGCCGGCGCCAGCCGGGCCAGCCGGCGCACCCGCTCGCCGTCCGCCTCCACGCTCGGGTAGTCGCCGGATCCGAGCCGGCTGCCAGCCAGGGTGCCGCCGCCCAGGCCGCGCTGCTCGTCGGCGAAGCGGACCACGTGCACGTTGAACAGCTTCCACAGCTCCCGGAAGGGGGTGACCCGCTGGAGCTCCGCCACGACCGCCCGTACCTGCGCGTCGTAGACCGGCAGCTCGAAGGGCCGATAGCCCTCGGGGACCAGCACCAGGTCCAGCCGGTCCTCCGGCGCGCCGTGCTGCACGATCGTCCGCACCGACCGCAGATCGCTGATCCGCCCCCTCCGGCCCACGCTGTCGAGGCGGCGCCAGCCCTCCTCCGGGGCCTGCCGGGTGCGGTTGAGCACCGCCTCGGTGACCTTCCCCTCGCGGACGACGTACCGAGCCGAGAGGGTGTTCCGCGCCGGACCCGCCGCAGCGCCGCCGACCCCGGCCAGGGCGCCCGCCGCCCCCCGCCGCGGCCCGGATTCGGCCGCCGGTGCGTAGCGGACCTCCAGCCGATCGGGCCCCACGACCCGCACCGTGTCGGCCCACCACACCAGCGCGGTGGTCGCCTCCCCGCGCACCACCTCGGTGCGCGAGACCACCAGGCGACCGTCCTCGTAGCGCTCGATCTTCAGCAGCGCCTCGCTGCTCGCCCCCTGCCCCCCGTCGTACCGTCCCCGCAGCACGTAGCTGCCGAGGACCTGGGGATCGAGAGAATCGGGCTCCCGGGCCGCCGCCGAGCCGACGGTCGCGGCGCAAGCGAGGACGAGCAGGGACGACAGGCGGATCATGAGGCGCTCCTGACCACGTGAGCCGCCGAGCGCCAGGCGAACCCCGCGCCCGACCGCAACCCCTTGCAACGCCTACCGATCTACCCACCCCACCGCGTTAGCCGTGGGCCCCACCCGACGCCCTTCACCCCTCTGAAAAGGATCCGATCAGCAACGCCCCCGGCGCTGAGCGCGAGGACGATCCCCACGCACACGACCCGCCCCTCGTCCATCTCCGAAATCTTCAGCGCCCGTCCACCAGCGATCGACGGCCGACCCCGTCACCCGGCCGCTGAAGATTTCGGAGGGGCCATGAACTCGGGTCCCACCGGATCGTGCACGCACTCCGCCAGGATCCGGTCGACCTCGGCCATGCCCTCGGCGTCGATCGACCAGCCGAACACACCGTCCAGGGCGTCGAGCTGATCCGGGCGCCGGGCGCCCCACAGGGGGACCAGGTTCGCGCCCCGATCGAGCACCCACCGGGCCGCCAGGTGGATCACCCGCTTGCCCCACCGCGCCTGGGCCAAGGCATCCAGGCGCTCCACGGCCTGCAGGTACTGCCCGTAGCGCGGCTGCTGGAACTTGGGGTCGCTCTGCCGCAGGTCGTCGCCGGTGAACTCGGTGTCCGCGCGCATGCGCCCCGACAAGAGCCCCCGGCACAGGACCCCGTAGGTGAGCTGGGTCAGGCCGTGCTGCTCCCCGTGGGGGAGGACGTCCGCCTCGACGCCCCGCTCGAACAGGTTGTAGGGCGGCTGGTTCGTATGGAGCGGACCGCCGGCGCGGAAGGCGTCCATTTGCGCGGGCGAGAAGTTGCTCACGCCGATCGCCCGGATCTTGCCCTCGTCCTGCAGCGCCTTCAAAGTGGCGGCCGTGTCCGCGAAGGGGGTCGCCTCGTCGGGCCAGTGGACCTGGTACAGGTCGATCCGCTCGATCCCCAGCCGGCGCAGCGAGTCCTCCACCTCCTGGCGGATCCGCGCCGGGCTCGAGTCGCGGCGCACGCCGAAGTCGCCCCACGCCAGGCCGACCTTGGTCGCCACCACCACCTCGTCGCGCCGTCCGTGCTGGGCGAGGGCGCGGCCCACCAGGGTCTCCGAGTGCCCGTGCCCGTAGATCGGGGCGGTGTCGATCAGGTTCACCCCCCGCTCGAGGGCCGAGAGGATCGTGCGCACCGCCGCCGCGTCGTCGGTGCCGCCCCACATCCAGCCGCCGATCGCCCAGGTCCCCAGGCCGATCCGCGACACCTCGATCCCCCCCTCGATCCCGCTGCCCGCCAGCTGCGTCCGCTCCATGCTTCACCTCCGCCGCGGCAGGTGTACCACGCCGCCGCGGAGGGGAGGACGCGCTCAGGCGGAGGGCGCTACGAGCTCCGCCAGCGGACGGAACTCGGTCCGCAGCCGCTCCTCGGCGCCGGTCGAGGCGTTGTCGACGTTGGGCGCCTCGGGGAGGCCGCCCGTCACGGTGCGCACGTCCAGGCTGAGGCGGCTGGTGCCCGGGATCGGGTTGGGCGTGGTCTGGTGCAGCTGCGCGGCGGAGAACAGGAGCACGTCACCCGCCGAGAAGGCGAACCGCACCTCTTCGCCCGCTCCCTCCGGCCGGCGCGGCGCCGGGTAGTCCTCCAGGGGCGCCTCGCCGTGCCAGCCCACGTCGTCCATCCACCGCCGGTAGTCGAAGGTGCCCGAGCTGTTGGGGACCGCCGCCTCGAACCGCTCCGGGTAGAAGGCGAAGGCCTGCTCGGCCGGCGTGTCGAAGATCGGGATCCACCAGTTGAGCTGCCCCTGGGGGCATCCGTACCAGGTGTCGCGGTGCACCACGTACACCGGGCGCGCGGCCGGGTCGGCCTCGGCTCCGTGGGTGATCACCCGCAGCCGCGGCGCGTCCACCCGCGTGTCGGGCGGGAAGCCGAGGGAGGCCACCACCCGCGCCGCCAGCGCCTGCAGCTCGGGCTCGGCGTACACCCGCTCGCGCAGCGCGGACAGCTGCTCGCGCCCCACCGCCGGGCAGCGCCAGCCGACGGAGCCCCGCGGCGCCTGATAGCGGGGGCCGAGGGCCGCCGCCAGCGCTCGCTGCACGGTCGCCACCAGCTCCTGGCTGGCGCCGGTGGCCGGATACACGAACAGCGCCCCCTGCTGAAGCCGCGCGATCAGCTCGGCGGCGGAGGTGGGCGCGGTCTGGCAGTCGCCAGAACGGGCGTAGTGACGGACGGGCTGCGGCAAGCTGCTCATGCCCGCGATGCTAGCGCCGCCCAGGACCGAGCGCGACGCCCGAGCGCGACGCCCGAGCGCGACGCCCGAGCGCGACCGCCCGAGCGCGACCGAGGCGCTAGGAGGCTCGGCTGCTCAACAGCTGATACAGCGCCTTGGGCTCCACCGGCTTCACCAGGTGGTGGTCGAAGCCGGCCTCCTGGCAGCGGGCGCGGTCGGAGGGCTGCGCCCACCCGGTCACGGCCGCCAGCTCGACCTGCGAGCCCGGGTGCTCGGTGCGGAGGCGCCGGGCGACCTCGTACCCGTCCATGCCGGGCAGGCCTATGTCGAGCAG
>JAWLGW010000536.1:0-5297 GCA_041690735.1 Planctomycetota bacterium | reverse complement strand
CACCCGCACAGCGCGAGCGCCAGCGCCGCATGCCACACCGACTGGACCCTTGGCCTCACGCGACCCTCCGCCTGTCGATGGTAGCGCCGCGACGACGGTCTCAGAAGGCGGCCGCCAAGCCGAGACACGGGCCCGTGGGTGTCGAGCTAGTCCTCTCCCCGGTGGCGCAGGACGTAGTACAGCGCCTCCTTGGCGCAGGCCTCGCAGTACCCGTAGCCCTTGAGCCGCTCCAGAGCCGCGACCACCTTCGCCTGGTCGGCCGCGTCGACCGTCACCCAGTCGTCGGTCCCGTAGCGGACGATCTGCTCCTGCATCTGCTGGATCGCCGCCTCGCGCTCGCGGTAGTAGCTGGCGCGCAGGGCCTGCAGGATGTCGCCGAAGATCTGCTCGTAGTCGACGGCCCGGCCGGGGTGGTCGATCACCCAGGCGGCGATCCGCACGATCAGGTTCTTGCGGAAGGTCTGCGGCTTCTCGCCGGTGCCGACCAGCTCCTCGACCCGGCGCATCAGGTCCTCGGAGGGGTGCTCGGGCTTGCCGGTGATCCGGCTGACCAGCTTCTCGCCCGAGTCGAACGCCTTCACGTGGCGGAAGTAGTCGTCGAACAGCTGCCGGTAGGCGCTCTCCTCCACCAGCGCCAGGGCGCGGTGGACCTCGTCCCGGACCACCCGGCGGTACTCGGCCTCGACGTCGTCGGTCAGGCGCTCGATGTCCCCGTAGCCGGCCTCCGCCGGCAGGCGCAAGAACTCGTACAGGCTGCGGTCCTCGGAGAGGGTCCGCACCACCTTGAGCACGGCCAGGGGCGACAGGCAGGGGAAGTCGGGGTCCTCCGCCGCCTGGTGCAGCATGACCATGATCTCGCGCGGGCTGGCCCCGCGGCGCCCCTCGTAGGCGGCGTCGATGATCCCCTCGAACTCCTCCTCGTAGTTGTGGTACTCCCGCGCCACCTGCCCCACGTTGGCCCGCAGCTCGCGCCGCTCGACGTCGCTCCACTCCTCGGGCGCCTCCCCCGAGTCGTACAGCTTCGCCTTCTCGAGGGGCCGCAGGCGGGCGACCAGCGCCCCGAGGTCCCCCTTGTAGGCCTTGGGGTTGGGGCGCCGCAGCCGCGTCAGCACCGCCCACAGGGCGACCAGGCGGGTGACGTGCGGGGCCACGTGCTTCTTGGGCGCCAGCGCGTGGACCCGCTCGGCGTAGATCCGCTCCTCGATGGTGTAGCGGCGCAGGTAGGGGGCGCGGATCAGCTCGAACCGCCCCTTGAAGGAGGGGAAGTCGGGGTTGCGCTTGAAGAGGGTGAGGTTCTTCTCGTTGCAGGTGGCGAACAGGACGCAGTCCAGGAAGGCGGTGGTGTCCTGAAGCGCGATGCTCCCCTTCTCGCTGGTGGTCAGCAGGTACTTGTTGTACTCGAGGGGGCGCTTGAAGAAGTCGGAGTACTCCACGACGCCGCGGTTGGCGTCGATCAGGTCGCCCGACAGCTCGCTGACCGTCGACTGGGAGAGGACCGGCGGCAGGCGATAGCTCTTCTCGAGGTTGAGCGGGCGCGAGCCGGCGTCCACGTTCTTCTGGGGCTGGATCACCACGGCGCCGCTGCGGAAGCGCTGGCTGATGTACAGGCGCTCGACCTGAACGTGCTGCACCACCCGCTCCCAGTCGCCCGCGTAGGCGTTGGAGAGGGCCCGGTAGATCTCCTTGTTCTTGGCGCTGAGGTCGCCGTGCCGCAGCACCTCGGGGATCCGCGGCTCCTGCCCCGCCTCGCGGAAGGCGCGCTCGAGCATCTCCAGGCGATCCTCGCGCGGCAGCAGCAGCAGCGGGTGGTCCTTGAGCTCGTCCCCCAGCTTGAACGTGATCTCGTCGGGGTCGAGGTGGGCCAGGCTCCCGTCGTCGTCGCCGCGCGGCTTCTCGTGGAAGCCGAGGGCCGACCGCTCGAGGGCGTCCGAGAAGATCCAGTTGAAGCGGTACAGCGCCCCCTGGGGGAGCGTGGAGTAGTGCTCCAGGCCCGCGATCAGGCACTCCACGAAGGTCGACTTGGCGGTGCCGTTCGGCCCGTGGATCATGAGCAGCTTGTCGACCCGCCCCTTCTCGCAGAACGAGCTCAGGTGGCGGTAGACCTCGTTCTGCAGCTCCTCCTGCCCGTGGAGCTTGGGCCCCGCCGGGTCGAAGGGGCAGTCGAACAGGCGGAAGCGGCGGATCGGCCCGGCCACCCCGCGCACCTCGACGGTGCCGTAGTGATCGAGCATGTCCCGCAGGAACTGCGCCGCGTCGCGGGTGTGCGCGTGCGGGTCCTTGAGGACCTCCGCGAAGTATTCCTGGAAGGAGAGGATCTGCCGGCGGACGGAGAAGCGCTCGCGGGAGCGCGACGCGATCCGCGCCACCAGCTCGCTGCTCCTGTTGACCGCCTCGGCGCCGTTCCCGGCGGTCTCCTCCGTTCGCGCTCCGTTCACGGCCGCGTCGGCCATGTACGTCACCTCCTGACTGACCCCAGGATAACCTGGTGGCGATGGTTCGTTTGGCGCTCCTCACGGGCGGCCCCGGCGGGCGACGCCGCGAGGTGGACGCTAACTGCCTGCGCTGCCACGACGAACGCCGCCTGGCGGGGTCCCATCGCGGGCCTGTCGGTGGGCCATCGTAGCCTCTGCCTTCGTGGATGGCCGGCGAGCGGCGCGTGCCGCCTGTTGGCCGGTCGTGTTGGCCGGTCGTCCATCGCCGATCGAGCGCGGTGCCGAGCTCTCCGCCCCCTTCTCGGGCGGGCGGGGTCGGTGTGCGCCTCGACCGGTCGGGAAACGAGCCACAGAGAGGTGCAGGGTGCTCGTCGGCAGAGGTGCGTTGACGTTCAAGACGTTCCAGGTGTCAGGGAAGAACCCCACGCCGAACCACGAGCGGGTGCTCGAGCGGCTGGAGCAGTTCGCGTTCGCTGGGATCGACGTGCAGGAGGAGGGCTCGGTCCACGGGTGGGTGGCGCCCGACCACCTGTTCGACGGCGCCTTCGACTTCCCCAAGATCTTCCGGGGCCGCTACGCCCTGTTCGCCTTCCGGGTGGACACCCGCAAGGTGCCGGGGGCCCTGCTCGAGGCGCACACCGCCCTGGCGGTCGCGGCCGCCTGCGAGGAGGCGGGGGTGGAGCGGCTCCCCGCCAAGCAGAAGCGAGACATCAAGCGGGACGTCAAGCGCCAGCTCCTGGCCGAGACGCCGCCTTCCCAGCGGGCCTACGGGGTGTTCTGGAACATCTCCGCCCGCAAGGTGTTCCTGCAGGCCTCCTCCAAGGGGGTGGTCGAGGCGTTCCGGGCCCTGTTCGAGCGCACCTTCGAGCTCAACCTCGAGCCGCAGATGCCCGGCATGCAGGCGGCGGCCTACGCCCGCGAGGCGGGGCTGCTGCAGCAGCTGCGTGAGGCGCGGCCGCTGGAGCTGGCTGCGGACGCACAAGCCCTGGCGATGGCCTGAGGAGGCGGATCATGGCGAAGAAGGAAGAAGACCTGACGTTCGCGCTGGAGCGGAGCTTCCTGGCCAGCGAGTTCCTGACCTGGCTGTGGTTCCGCTGCGAGGTGGAGGGCGGCGTGTTCGACCTGCCCACCGGCGGGATCAGCCTGGCGGTGGAGGACGCCCTCACCCTGGCGGGCTGGGACGACGAGGGGCTGCGGGCGACGCTGCGGGGCGGCAGCCCCACCCGCCGGCCCGAGGCGGCCAACGCCCTGGCGGGGGGGCTCTTGCTGCGCAAGGCGAAGCTGGTGGCGGCCCGGGACACGCGCGAGTGGCTGTTCACCCTCGACGGGCAGTCCCTGGACCTGTCCGGGATCAAGGTGATCGAGAACGAGGAGGACGAGGACGAGCCCGAGGACCCGCTGGCGGACAAGCTGGCGGCGGGCGAGGAGCTGCGGGCGGCGATCGACGAGCTGTTCTGCCTGTTCCTGGCGCTCCGCCTGGCAGACGACTGGAGCCGGATCGAGGTCCCGCGCCTGCGCGACTGGGTGCGGGCGAAGATGGAGCAAGCGGCCAAGGCGGTCGGAACGGCGAGCTGATCGGCGACGACCTCCAGGGCGACCGCCGCCGGGCTCCGGCGGCGGTCGCCCGCCGGTGGAACGCGCCCGTCGAGTGAAGGCGCCCCTGTGAAACCGCCCTGTGAACGCGCGGGGGAGGGTTGACGGTGGGGCGGCGATCGCCGTCAATGCTGTCCATGAGCGCTCCGCCCGCCAGCCCGGCTCCTCGCTCCTGCGGCGTGTGCGGCGACCTGCTGCCGGAGGGCGCGGAGCGGTGCGACACCTGCGGGGGCGCGGTCGGCTCGCGCGACGCGGTGCCGCCGCTCACCGGCGCGCTGCTGTCGCTGGTGGCGGGCGCCGTGCTCACCACCGCCCTGTGCGTTGTGGCCGCGATCGTCGCGGCGGTGACGGTCCCGACGGGCGTGCGGCTGCAGCTGGGCGCCAACGAGGCGGCGGCGATCGAGGCGCTGCGCGCGCTGGCGCGCGCGCAGCAGCGCTTCCGCGAGGAGGACCTCGACCGGGACGGAGAGCAGGACTACGGCGAGCTGGCCGAGCTGGCCGCCGCGGGGCTGATCGGGGCCGACCTGGCCTCGGGCGTGCAGCAGGGCTACCTGTTCGAGGCGGCGCCCGCCGAGCTGGCGCCGGCCCGCGCCTGGATGGCCGTGGCCAGCCCCCTGCTCGAGGGGCGCACCGGCCAGCGCCACTTCGCGATCAACCACCACGGGGCGGTGGTCTACACCTGGCGCCCGATCACACTGGACGTCGCCCAGGCCGAGCTGCCAGGCGACACGGTGCCGGTGGGCGCGGACTGATTCTCGCCGGTCCTCGCCGCGGCTGTCTCGATCACTCGCCCTCGAGCTCGTGGTCGTGGTCGACCACGACCACGATCACGATCACGACGACGAGGGCGAGCGCGACGTATCGAGCCCGGTCAGAACGTCACCGACGAGGACTGCTGGAGCTGTTCCCTGACGCCGCCTTACGGCTCGTGGCCCGTCAGCGACATGTACAGGCGCCGAGCCCGGGCGCGGACCTGCCCGTCGGGGTCGTCCCGAGCCAGACGACGGAAGGTGCCGAGGCCCACGTTGAGGGACTTCTGCAGGTTGGGCTCCTTCTGCTGCTGCTCGAGCAGGCGCAGCACGTACAGGCGGATCCGCGCCTCGGGCTCGCGCTGCAGCAGGTCGACCAGGGTCTGCACCGCGGTGGGTCCCTGCAGCGCAGCCAGGCCGCGCAAGGCGTAGTAGCGCTCGCCGGCGCGCTCGCTGGCGAGGTGCTCCTCCAGCGCGGCGACGGCCGCCGCCTCGGGCAGCTTGCGCAGGCTCCGCTGCACCT
>JAWLGW010000535.1:0-5301 GCA_041690735.1 Planctomycetota bacterium | reverse complement strand
CGCCTCCTGCCGGGCGCGGCGCTCCTCCTGCTTGCGGCGCCGCCGCTCCTCGGGCGTCTCGCCCTGCTCTTGCTGAGCGGCGGCGGGCAGGGCGAGGGCGGCGGCGAGCGTCAGGGCGGCGGCGACGGTCAGGGCCTGGCAGGCGCGCATGGCGGACTCCTCGGGGCGGATCTGTGCAGAACGCGCCGGGCGGGCGATGGTTTCGCCGCCGTGTCGGGGCCTCCTGCCGCCCTAACGCTCGGGGGTGGCTCAGCTTGTGGCGAGGGCGGGGCCCGCCTGCCGGGCGCCGCAGCCCGGGACGAGGCGGGGCGCGGCCAGTAGAATCCCCCGCCCACCCCGCCAGCCGACGGAGGCCTCATGCGGCAGCACGCCCGACCGCTCGCGCTCACCCTGCTCGCGCCGCTGCTCGCCGCGGCGCTCTGCGGCTGCCCCGGCTCCGGCAGCTCGGCCGGGGGGATCCAGCGGGTGGACGAGAAGGCGCTGGTCACGGTGATCACCGCCGACCAGCCCGCCACCCTCGACCCCCACGTCACGAGCAACGGCGGCGACGTGAAGGTGATCGTGCAGGTCTACCAGACCCTGGTGCGGGTGGACCCGGACGACGTGGGCACCCTGCTCCCCGAGCTGGCGGAGTCGTGGCAGGTGAGCGAGGACGGCCAGGCGGTCACCTTTCAGATCCGCCAGGGGGTCACCTTCCACGACGGGGCGCCCCTCGACGCCGCCGCCTGCAAGCTGAGCCTGGACCGGGCCCGCAAGGTCGGCTTCGAGCTGCCGACCGCGCCCTACGCCACCGAGTTCGCGCACGTCACCGCGCTCGAGGCCGACGGGCACACCCTCACGGTCCGCCTGGACGCGCCGGTCGCCCGGGTGCTGCTGCGCAACCTCTCCATGTTCTGCGCCAGCATCGTCAGCCCCCAGGTCCTCGAGGCGAGCAAGGCGGCCGGCGCCCCCGACGCGGCCAGCGCCCTGGTGAGCAAGCAGGCGGCGGGCACCGGCCCCTTCCGGGTGGACGCCTTCGACCCGGCGGCCAAGGTGGTTCGGCTGGTGGCGAACGAGGGCTACTGGGGCGGCGCGCCCGAGGTGAAGACGGTGGTGTTCCAGTCGGTCACCGACGAGAACGCCCGCACCGAGTACCTGACCAAGCCGAAGGGGCTGCTGCTGGTCGACGACGTGCCCCGCCAGCGGTGGGCCGAGGTCGAGCAGTCGGACGCCATGACCCTCCACTCCTGGTGGGCCCTCAACCTGTGTTACCTGGGCCTGAACGCCCGGCACGACACGACGCGCGAGCTCGAGGTGCGGCGGGCGATCCAGCTGGCGATCGACCGGGCCAAGGTGGTGGAGCACTACGAAGGCACCGCCCGCCCCACCCACAGCCTGGTCGCCCAGCCCATGCCGGAGTACGACCCCGCGCTGCGCCCTGAAGGCTGGAGCGACGACCTGGCAGCTCGCCAGGCCAAGGCGCGCGAGCTGCTCGAGGGGGCGGGCGCGGTGGGGCGCGAGGTGACGATCCACTTCCCCCAGCGGGCGCGCCCCTACCTGCCGCGGCCCCAGGACGTGGCCGACACCCTCCGGCAGCAGCTCAACGCCGTGGGTCTGAAGGCGCAGATCGAGGCGGTCGACAACGCCAAGCTGTTCTCGTCCGTGCCCACCGGGGAGTACGCCCTGGTGCTGATCGGCTGGATGACCGACAACGGCGACCCGGACAACTTCTACAGCCCGCTGGCCGACGGGGCCGACGGCGAGGCGAGCGAGAACAACACCAGCCGGATCCTCGACCCCGAGGTGCACGGCAAGGTGGTCGCCGCCCAGCAGCTCACCGAGCCCGCCGCGCGGGTCGCGGCCTACCGAGAGATCGAGCGCCTGCTGCAGGAGCGGGTGGCGGGCTACGCGCCGCTGGTGAACACCCAGCAGGGCATGGCCTACTCCAAGACGCTCACGGGCGTCGAGGTGGACGGGCTGGGCCACTACCGGTTCCACCGCGTGCGGCTGGCGCAGGAGTAGGCCCCCACCCTCCCCATGCTCGCCTACCTGGCCCGTCGCCTCGCCCTCTCGGGGGTCCTGCTGTTGGGCGTGGTGTTCGCCACGTTCCTGCTCCACCACGCCCTGCCGGGGGACCCGGCGGCGGCGGTGCTGGGCAAGCAGTACTCCGAGGAGAAGGCGGCCGAGCTGCGGGCTCGCCTCGGCCTCGACGACCCGCTGCCAGTCCAGTTCGCGCGCTACGTGGGCGACGTGCTGCGGGGCGACCTCGGCCGCTCGCACATGTCGAACGAGCCGGTGCGCGAGGAGCTGAAGCGGGTCCTGCCGGCCACGATCGAGCTGGCCCTGTGCGCGCTCCTGATCGCGATCGTGCTCGGGGTGTCGATCGGGACCCTCACCGCCCTGCGGCCCCGCACCTGGTGGGACGTGGGCGGGCTGACCGTCGCGCTGGCGGGGGTGTCGCTGCCGATCTTCTGGCTGGGCTTCCTCGCCCTGCAGGTGTTCGGCGAAGGGGGCACCCTCGCCGGGTGGCTCGGCGGCGGCCTGCCGCTGGGCGGGCGCTACTCGCCCGGCGTGATCAAGCTCGGCACCTGGGTGGAGCAGACGCCCGCGGCGACCGGCTTCTTCCTGTACGACACCCTGCTGGTGGCCCGGGACCCGGCCGCCTTCTGGCACGTGGTGCGCCACCTGGTGCTGCCGGCCCTGGTCCTGGCCAGCGTGCCCACCGCGATCATTACGCGGATCACCCGCGCCGCCCTGGGTGAGGTGCTGCTGCAGGACTACATTCGCACCGCCCGGGCCAAGGGCCTCCCGCCCCGGCGGGTGGTGGTCAAGCATGCCCTGCGCAACGCCGCGATCCCGATCGTGACCTCGATCGGGACGCAGCTGGGCTACCTCATGGGCGGGGCGGTGCTGACCGAGACGATCTTCCAGTGGCCCGGCATGGGGACCTACGTGGTGGGGGCGATCCTCAACCTCGACGTGAAGCCCCTGCAGGCCTGCGTGCTGATCATCGCGGTCGGCTTCCTCCTGATCAACCTGCTGGTCGACCTCAGCTACGCCGCCCTCGACCCCCGGGTGCGCACGGGCGGGGAGGCGGAGTGAAGGAGCGCCTGCGCTGGTTCGCCACCTTCCTGCGCCACCACCGCCCGGCGGCGGTGGGCTTCGTGCTGGTGGCGGCGGTGGTGCTCACGGCGCTGGTGGGTCCGATCGTGGTGCCGCACGCTCCGGACGACGTGTTCGAGCGGTTCGTGGACCCCTCCTGGAGCCATCCCCTGGGCACCGACAGCCAGGGCTACGACCTGCTGGCCCGCATGGTCTACGGGGCTCGGACGACGCTGCTGATCGCCCTCGTCTCCATGACCCTGTCGCTCCTCCTCGGCACCCTCGCCGGCGCGATCGCCGGCTTCGTGGGCGGGGCGGTCGACATGGTGATCATGCGCGGCGTCGACTTCGCCATGAGCTTCCCCGGGTTCCTCCTCGCCATGGTGACCGTGGCCGTGCTGGGCACGCGCCTCGAGAACGTGATCGTCGCCGTCGGCCTGGTGGGCGCCCCCCTGTTCGCCCGCCAGGTCCGGGCCGAGGTCCTGCGCGTCGCCTCCCAGGAGTATGTCACCGCCGCCCGGGCCCTCGGGCCTACTCCCGCCCGCGTCCTGTTCGTGCACGTCCTCCCCAACAGCCTGGCGCCCGTGATCGTGCTGGGCACCCTCGGCATGGGCAGCGCGATCCTCGACGTCGCCGGCCTCAACTTCCTCGGCCTGGGCGGCGACCCCTACCGGATCCCCGAGTGGGGCCTGATCCTCACCCAGGGCTGGGCCAAGCGCCCCGACGCCAACCTGCAGGTGGCCGCCGCCGGCCTGGCGATCTTCGTGACGGTGCTGGGCTTCAACCTGCTGGGCGACGGGTTGAAGGACGAGCTGGACCCGCGGACCCGCCGCCGCGGGAAGGGGTGATGGCCTACGAGCAGCGAGGACGCTCCAGGAGTGGACCGAGACGGCGGAGCTGCCCTGCTCCGGATCAAGGACGAGCTGTTCGCTGCCCGCGCGACGACCGGCACCTTCACGTGCGTGGCTTGCGACTCGGAGGCGCTCGACGCCACGCTGACGCCTGTCGAGGGGAGAGGCACCCTATACGTCGCGTGTCGATCGTGCGGCTACGTCGATCACGTGAGTCGTCTCCCGGTGCCGGAGTGGGCTGTCACCAGAGAGGACGAAGGCTAGGCGATCTACGTGCTCAGCCTGCCGCTCGCGGTACGCCGTCTTCGCCGTCCGTCGTTGTTCGCCGTTCCTGCCGAGGCTCGTCCTCGCTCGGCAAGCCCCAGACGAGCGGCTATGCTCGACGTATGACCAGCAAGGCCAAGGCGCTGTTGGACGAGGTGCTCCGGCTTCCCGCGCCGGAGCGCGCTGAACTCGTCGCCGAAGTCCTCGCGAGCCTCGAGGATGACGATCCGGATCGTTCCCTGTCCGAGGCGTGGCGAGCCGAGATCGAGCGACGGGTCCAGCGGGTTCTGTCGGGGGAGGCCCAGGGCGCTCCTTGGGAAGAGGTCCGGGCCCGCATCGAGGCGCGCCTCGGTAGGAGATGAGCAAGCCGCTCCGCGTCGAGGCGGAGGCGGAGGCTGAGCTGTGGGGTGCCGCCGACTGGTACGACGCGGAGCGTCCCGGGCTTGGCGACGATTTCCTCGCTGCGGTTCGCGACAAGCTCGACCTCGTCGCGGCCGACCCGGAGGTGGGCGCTCGCCCTCCTGACGCGGTCGGAGGAGTTGCCGCCCGCCAGGCGCGCCTGCGCCGGTTCCCGCAGCCGGCGCAGCAACAGGCTCTGCAGCTCGTCGGCGTCGGGGAGCGGCACCTCGACCCGGGTCACCTCGGTGGCCAGGCGCTCGGGCAGCTCGGGCGCCGCCGCGGCGAAGGCGATCGTCCAGGGACGCCCGCAGGTGAGCGCGTCGAGGAGCTTGCGGATCGGGCCCGGCCCGGAGAGCAGCTCCGGCAGGTCGTGCAGGAGCACCAGCAGCGGCTCCTCGCCGCCGCGGGTGAGCAGCAGGTCGAGGGCCGCCTCCAGGTCGGTCGGCGGCGCCTCGCCTCGCTCGAGGAGCGCCGGTTCGCCGGCCCGGCTCCAGCCGCGGGTCAGGCTCCACACCAGCAGCGGCCGCCCGGTGCGGTGCGCCGCCGCCGCCAGCAGCTCGTGGGCTCGGTCGTCCTCGGCGGTGACCAGGGCGATCCCCGGCGCGCCCGCCCGCACCAACAGCTCGACCCGCGCTCGCGCCTCGTCCAGAGCCACGGCTTCCTCCCGTGGGGGGAGGGTAACAGGATCGTGCTCGTGGTCGTGGTC
>JAWLGW010000534.1:3793-5323 GCA_041690735.1 Planctomycetota bacterium | reverse complement strand
CCTCTTCGCCGAGCCGCCGCGCCGAGCGCGCCCCGACGACGCGTGATCGCCGCTCCAGGGTCCCACCCGCAGAGGTTGCCTGCCGGTCGCGGACGCGCTCGTTGGCTAGAGTGACGTCGTGAGTGAGCCGGCCCGCCTCACAACCTTGCCGCACACGCTTGAGGTCTCCACGCTCCTCGACCTCTGCGGGACCTACGAGCTGAACCTCGAGCAGCCCGCCTCCGCCCGATCGGAGTTGGTCGCGCGCCTCGCCTCCTCCCTGGGGCGGAGCGGACGGCCGGTGGGCCTCACCGCGCGCCTCGTTGACCCCTGCCACAAGGAGCCTCCATGTCGATCGATCGCAACACCGTCACGACCATCGGACCGAACCAGCGGACCCGCTTGCCTGGGCCTCCCGGCGCCCCCTTCATTCGCGAGCAAATGTTCGGTGACGAGCGGGTGTGGATCGGGCAGGTGACGACCGAGCCGGGCGGCGCCTCGCCCTGGCACCACCACGGCGCGCACGAGACCTACGTGTACGTGCTCGAGGGCGAGGCGACCGTAGAGTTCGGCCCCGACGGGGCGCGGCGCATGACCGCCTACGCGGATGGGTCGCTGCACGTGCTGCCTGGAGGTCTGGTCCACCGGGAGATCAACACCGGCTCGACGCCCAATCGCCTCCTGGTAATGCGCGTCGGTGAGGGTCCCTCGGTCTTCCCTGTCGAAGGTCCCTGACCTCGCGCGCCGCCACCCGGGCACCGCCACCAGGGCGCCCGCTCGCGGGGTCAGCTTTCTCCCTACTCCAAACTCGGCCTGACTCCGGAACCCAGGGAACTTCGCCCTGCCTGCGGGTCGAGCGCGCGCCGTGTGGGAGTTGAGCGCTGGCGAATCGCCGGCACGAGCGTTGCACAGCGCTGCCGCGGCGCCGCGCCTTGTGGGGGGGCCGGCTCCGCTCGGCAACCCTCTTCCCAGCGCTCACGGAGCACGGACCATGAAGTCCAACCACCGAATCCTCGTACCCGCCTCGGCCCTCCTGGTCGGGGCTCTGTTCGCCGTCCCGGCGGCGGCCGACAAGTCGCAGGACGTGATCGCGCGCAGCAACGGCTTTCCCAGCGGAGCGCACTTCAACCTGAACCTGCACGGCAAGAAGGAGCTGTTCACCGTCGACCCCACCGAGGAGTCCTCGGGCGGGAGCTCGGTGTTCATCAGCCTGTACGGCGACTCGACCGTCGAGTTCGTGTCGAACAAGAAGTCGTCGCTCACCGAGCTGACCGTCCTCGACAAGTACGCCGAGTCGCTCGACGGCGACCCGGCCAGCGTCCAGCTCCCCTACTCGAGCGAGGGCTACTACGTGTTCGGGCGGATCCTGGGCAAGCCCAAGAACGGCCAGGACGGCGCCGCCAGCAGCGTGATCCTCACCCCCAGCCCCGACCTCCAGCTCTACATGGACGACCCCCTCAACCCCGATCCGGCCTTCGGCGACGCCACCGACGGCAGCACCCTCATGTCCCTCGGGCCGGTGGCGACCACCACCTTCCTGCGCTGAGAGGA
>JAWLGW010000534.1:0-3783 GCA_041690735.1 Planctomycetota bacterium | reverse complement strand
CGGGGCGGAGGATCCCTCCTCCCTCCGCCCCGGTCCACGACCTCTTGGCGAGCCTGGCAGATTTCCCTGCGGGCGGGTGCTCCGCCTCGCGCAGCCAGGGAAGATCGCCCTGCCCGTAGATCCGCCCGGTCGCAGCGCTGAAAGTTGCGGCCCGGCACGAGCGTTGCGATCCCGCACGCTCCTCCTGGAGGTCCCGTGAGGGAGCGCCGGAAGCGCGATTGGCTACTGCCGCGTCCTCCGCTCGTTCCCTGCCGAACGATCAGCGAACCGGAGCCGCTCGGGCCAGCCTGGGAGCTGGCGAGCTCGCGACGGACGGAGCGAACGGTCGTGCTCGATGCCGACAACGAGGACTGGGACGACCGGCTCGAGCGGCTGGCGGCGGAGCGGGCCGCCCTCGAGGCCGATCCCCTGGCAGCCCTCACGCGAGCGATCGAGCGCGACCCCACCAACCCCGCCCCCTGGACCCGACGGGGGATCGTGCGCGCCCGCGCGGGGCGGCTGGCCGAGGCGCTCGCCGACTACAGTCGGGCGCTCGCGCTGGACGAGGATTACCTGCCCGCCCGGGCGAACCGCGCCAGCGCCCACTTCCACTTGGGCGAGCACGAGGCGGCGGCCCGCGACGCGACGCGGGTGATCGACCGTGAGCCCGAGCTCCCCCTCCCCTGGCTGGTGCGCGGCCTCGCCCGGGCGCGCCTCCGCCAGGCCCGCCCCGCCGAGGACGACCTGCTCCGCCACCTGGAGCTGGCGCCCTATTCCAAGCACGTCTACCTGATCCGCTCGGTGCTGCGCGAGGTCGCCGACTGGGACGAGCGGGCGCCGCTGCCCGCACGTCGCCGCTCGGCCACCCCGTTCTGCCCGCCGCTCGTCACGGCGCGCGCAGGCTGAGGGGTCGACTCAGCCCCCCAGCCGCTCCAGGGCACGCCCCAGGCGCGCCCGGGCCCGCGCCAGCACGGTCCCCACGCGGGCCGGCGGCAGGTCGAGCGCGCGGCCGACCTCCTTGTAGCTGCGCCCCCCCTGATAGAAGAGCTGCAGCGCCAGCCGGTCGCGGTCGGCCAAGGCGTCGAGCTCCTCGCGGACGAGCCGCCGGCGCTCGCGCGCCTGGGCCTCGTCGAGCGGCGAGGGGTCGGGGGCCGCGCGCGCGTCGAGCTGCGCGTCGCTGCCGGGGCGCTGCCGGCGGACCGCCTTGGCCGCCCGCCGCCGGGCCACCACCCGCAGCCAGGTCGCCAGCGAGGAGCGACCCTCGAACCGGGCCAGCGCGGCCCGCTCGTCCGCCAGCAGCTCGGCGAACACGTCCCCCGCCACGTCGACCGCCAGCGCGTCGGGATCGGGCGCGCCCAGCCTGCCGAGGGCCCGAGCGGCGGCGCGCTCGACGACCGGGCGCACCGGGGCGTCGACCCCCGCCCCCGCGGCCGCGGCGCCGCCGCCGCAGGCGGCGATCAGCGCGCGCTCGTCGAGCTCGGGGCGGCGGCGGGCCATGACCTGGGCTGATTGTGTCATGCCACCTGCGGCGGGCACCCCCGAGGGGACGCCCTCTCCGGGGCCCGCGGCCGCCAGCCCGCGCGCGGGGCGACGGGCTGGCTGCCGCGCCGGCTCACAGGGGCGACTGCCCGTTGTTGGCCTTGATGTAGGCCGCGACCTCGCGGAGCGTGACGAAGCCGTCGCCGTTGGCGTCGACGGCGGTGAAGGCGGCTGCCGCGCCGGCGGGCCACTCGCTCGCGTCCAGCCGCCGGTCGCGGTTGGCGTCTGCGGCCACGAAGGCGCTCATGGCCTGCTGGCGCGCCTGGGCCTGCGTCGCCTGCTGGGCCAGCCAGGTCAGGTACTCGGCCAGCGTCACCTGCCCGTCGCCGTCCGCGTCAGCCGCCTGAAGCCGGCGAGCCCGGCGCAGCTCCTGCGCGTCGAGCACGCCGTCCTTGTTCTTGTCGTAGCGGTTGAAGGTCTGGGTCTGCAGCCACACCCGCAGCTCGTCCACCGTCACGAACCCGTCGCCGTTCGCGTCGGCGGCCATGAGCGTCTGCGCCCGCGCCCCCGCAGCCGCCGCCTCGGCCGCCGAGATCTGACCGTCTCCGTCGGTGTCGAGGCGCGACACGATCTGCGAGGCCTGCCCGCCGGGGCCCGCACCGGGGACGGGGGCGGGCCCCCGCTGGCCCGGCTGCCCGTGCGGTCCCTGCTGTCCGCCGTGCGGCCCCTGCTGCCCGCCGTGCGGCCCCTGCTGCCCGCCCTGCGGCCCCTGCTGCCCGCCCTGCGGCCCCTGCTGCCCGCCCTGCGGCCCCTGCTGCCCGCCCTGCGGCCCCTGCTGCCCGCCCTGGCCACCGTGACCTCCCGCGCCCGCGCCGGAGTGGCCGCCATGGCCGCCTCCCGGACCGCCGGGGCCGGGCAGCCCGTAGGCCGGAACCGCGAGGGCGAGGGAAGCGATCGTCGCGAGGAGGGTGGGGGTCGAGAAGTGCATGGTGAAGGTCCTCCGGGGGGCGGCGTCGCCGCCGATCGGTGAGGGTGAGAGGGAGAAGGTCAGCGGCCCCGGTGCAGGGGGCCTGAGTGAGGTGTCGCGCTCCGGTGTCCGCCGGCGCCGTGGCCTCCGGACGGCCCGGGCATGGGGCCGGAGCCGCCGCCGGGTCCCGGTCCGGGCCCGCCGCCGCCCGGTCCGCTGCCGCCCGGTTCGCTGCCGCCCGGTCCGCTGCCGCCCGGTCCGGGCCCGGGGCCAGGCCCCGGACCGGGGCCGGGACCCCGTCCGGGCTGATGCGGCGGACCTGCCAGGGACAGCGCCCAGTCGGGGAGCGGCTCGGGGTCCGCGCCGGGATCGCCGGGGTGCACCCGCACCCGCCGGCCGTTCGCGGTCAGGACGCCGCCCGTCGCCAGGTCGTGAGTCGCGTCGTCGTCCCTCAACACGACCCGGGCGCGCCCCGCCAGGACGCGGAGGCCCAGGCGCCGCCCGCGGACCTCGACCACCGCGCGCCCCTCGAGCTCGATCCGCGCCTCCCGCGACTGCAGCGCCAGGCCCGGGCCCTCGAACACCACCTGACCCGCCGAGACCTCGAGCACGCCGCTCCACGTGGCGCGGGCGCTGGGGTCGAGGAAGGTCCGCCCCTCGCGAGTGGTCAGCAGCGCGCCCGCGGGGCCGGCGCGCAGCTCCGTCCCGACCGCGAGGGAGCCGCGCTCGGCAGGGCGCCACCGCCGCTGGTCGGGCACGCGCACGAAGAGGTTGGCGCTGTCCTCGACCTCCAACGCAGCCAGCACCGGACCATCGACCGGACCATCGACCGGACCGTCGCCCAGACCATCGGCAGGCTGCGCCGAGTCGTCTCCTTCCGGCTCGGCGGTCGCGGGCGGCGGCCCCTCCGGCGCCTCTTCGGCTGCGTCCTCCGCGCCCTCGACCGGCGCGAACGCCGGGGGATCCTCGGGCTCGTCCGCCAGGCGCTTCGAGCTCCCCTCCTCGGCGGCAGGCTCGGGCTGGGTGCGCTCCGGCGGCGCCGGCTCGGGGCGCTCGGGCGGAGCGGGCTCGGCTGCGGGCTCTGCGTGCGGCTCGTCGCTCGGGCGCGGATCCGGGCCCGCAGGCGCAGAGGGAGCGGCCTCGGGGACCTCGGGCTCCGGCCCCCGAGCCTCGGGAGCTGCGGGCTCAGGATCTCTCGCGTGGCGCGGAGGCGCCTCGGGAGCGGCGGGCTCGGCGCTCGCCGCGTCACGGCTCGAGTGAGCGTCCTCGCCGGGCGGCGCGCTGGTCGCCACCTCGGCCGGCGGCGGGCGCAGCGCCACCCACCCCACCGCGGCCGCGACCAGCGCGGCAGCCGCCGC
>JAWLGW010000533.1:0-5325 GCA_041690735.1 Planctomycetota bacterium | reverse complement strand
CAGCCCTGCACCTCGATCACCGAGCTGGACGCGCAGGTGCGCGACCGCCTGCGCACGTTGGCCCGCGCCGCCGACGCGGAGGGGCTGGTGGTGGTGGGCGGCAGCGTGGTGCCGGCGCCGGCCGACGCCATGCCGTGGATGCCCAAGGGCCGCTACCGGATCATGCGCGATCACTTCACCGCGCTGGGGCCGGCGGGCCGCCTGTTCCGCACCATGATGCAGCGGACGACCTCGGTGCAGGTGACCGTCGACTACCGCGATGGCGCGGACGCCGCCGAGCTGCTGCGCCTCGCCTTCCTGGCCGCCCCGCTCGCCACGGCGATCTTCGCCAACTCGCCCCTGGACGGGGATCGAGAGCCGAACCCGCCCAAGGTCTCGGTCCGCGCCGAGGCCTGGCTGTACACCGACCCCGCCCGCTGCGGCGAGATCACCGCCGTGACCGAGCCGGGCGCCAGCTTGCTCGATTACGCGCAGCACGTCCTCGACGTGCCGCTCATGTTCCGGCTCAAGGGCGACGAGTACGTCCCCATGAACGGGGCCTCCTTCCGCGAGCTCCTCGCTGCGGGGCGCTGGCCCGACGGCGAGCCGCTCAGCCCCAAGGACATCGAGGTGGAGTTCGGCGCGCTGTTCCCCGACGCGCGCCTCAAGCCCGGCCTGATCGAGCTGCGCTCGACCGACGGGCAGGCGCCGCTGGAGTCGACCGCGGTGGCCGCCTTCTGGATCGGGCTCCTGTACGACGGCGACTCCCGTCACGCCCTCGCCAAGCTGCTGGGCGGCGTGGACGCCGCTGCCCGCGACCGGGCGCGGCGCGCGGTCGCGGCCGAGGGGCTTGCGACGCCCTGGGGCGATCGCCCCATGGCCGAGGTGGCCCGCGAGGCCATGGCCCTGGCCCGCGCTGGGCTGGCCCGCCGCGTCGCCACCGGCGAGGAGGCGGAGGGCGTCCTCGGCCTGCTGGAGCCCGTCGCGCGCCGCGTCGAGCGGGGCATCACCGCCGCCGAAGAGCTCCGCGAGCGGTGGCGCGGCGAGTGGGGCCGGGATCGGGCTCGCTGGATCGAGGCCCTGCGGGTGCCTAGTAGCAGTTAGCTGTTAGCCGTTAGCCGTTAGAGCTGTCGCTGACGTGGCGACTCCCTCCGAACACGCAGGAGCACGAACCGCTAACCGCTGCCCCACTAGCTCGCCTGGGCGAGGCCCGCCGCCGTCGCGCTGCTGGCCGGCTCGGGGCCGTAGTCGGCTGCCTCCAGCCAGGCCACCACCTGCTCGGTCACCTCGGCCAGGAACAGCGGCGCCACGTGGCCCACGGGGCGCGTCAGCACGAGGTCGTCCCCCTCGCCCAGGATCGTCGACCAGGCGGGCGAGACGATGTTGTCGCTGGGGGCGATCACCGTGTGCACCGGCACCGCTCCGCAGCGGCCGGGCGCGCAACCGGAGAGGTACGCGCTGCCGGGCCGCATGTCCCGCGCGCTGCCTCCGGCGCCCAGCCGCGCCAGGTGGGTGCCCCGGTGGGGCGAGGCGATCGTGATCACCGTCGCCAGGGGCGGATCGTCGCCCAGCAGGGCGCACGCCCGGCCGATCACGCCGCCCATGCTGTGCCCCACGTAACCGACCCGTCGATATCCGCTCGCCTCGATCACCTCGCGCAGGCGCCCGGCCACGAAGGCGGCGTTGTCGGCGATCGGCGCCAGGGTGGAGGGGAGGTCCACCAGCACCGGCTGGAGGCCGCGGGCGCGCAGCCGCCGGGCCAGGAGCCACATTTGCCCGGCGTTCTCCAGATAGCCGGCCACCAGCAGCACGGGCGGCCCCCCGCCCGGGCAGGGGGTGGGCGTCCGGAACGGGACCACCCAGTGCAGCCCCTGCAGGGTGAAGGCCACCGTCTGCCAGACCCCCTCCACCACCATGCCGGAGGCGCGGCTCAGCGCCGGCGGCGCGCCGGCCACCGCGAAGGCCCGCTCCTGATGCGGGTCCTTCTCCTCGACCCGCTCCAGCCAGCGCGCCAGTCGGGCGCAGGCCCACACGCCCACCGTCACCGCCGCCAGGAGCGCGAACGGGAGCAGGGTCAGCAGGAGCAGCAGGCGAGGATCCCAGGCCACGGCGCGATTGTACGGCGGCCGGGGGAGCGCGCGGAGCCTCGCCGCGGGAGCGCGCTCCTACCGCGCCCCCGGCTCGGCGGGCGCGCTCACCGGCGGCGGCGCGTCGGGGTCGGGGGCGAAGGGCACGGCTGCGTCCTCGCCCCGCAAGCGCTGGACCACCGCCCACGCCAGGGCGAGCAGGAACAGGACCAGCACCAGCTTGGTCTGACCCTTCTCGTGCGCGATCAGGTCGTCGAGGCCGTACGCCTCCGGCTCTGGCGTCTCGACCTCTGGCGTCTCGACCTCTGGCGTCTCGACCTCTGGCGTCTCGACCTCTGGCGCCTCGACCTCTGGCGCCTCGGCTTCGCGCGTCTCGGCCTCCGGCCGAGGCTCCGGCACGGCTACTTCTTCTCCAGGCGGGTCAGCTCGGTCACCGACTCCAGGGTGTCGCTCTTGGCGGTCGACTTGACCGGCAGGGGCAGGTCCTCAGTGGTCCAGGACTCCACCGTCATCTTCTGTCCGGCCTGGTCCTGCTCCATCTTGCGGTAGGTGGCGTCGAAGGAGCCCGCGGGCACCTCCACCGTCTCCTGCCGCTCCTCGAGGGGCTCCTTCGCCTCCTCGCCCCCCTGCTCCGGCACCCGGAGGGGGAACTTCTGCTCGCTGGTCTGGGTGGTGCCCGCCACGGCGGTCTCGATCTCGACCGTGACCTCGGTGTCGTCGCGGGAGACGATCGTGTAGCGCTGGACCGTCTCGCTCTCCATGGTCTGCCCGGCGACCTGCATCTTCGACTTGGAGGTCGTCTCGAGGACGCTCCCGTCGCCGAGCTTCGCCCAGGCGGTCCTGCGGTCGGGCTCGGCCTCCGGCGGCGGCGCCGCCTCCTCCTCGGGCTCGGCCGCCTCCCCGTCCGAGGTCACCTCCTCCTGCTCGACCTCCTGGGAGCCGCCGCCCAGGCGGGCAGACATGAGGATCCCCACCCCGATCACGCAGGGAATGAGCACCAGGACCGCGATCACGCCGATCAGGCACCCCTTGCTCACCGTCTTCTTCGCCGGCGCCGCGGGGGGCGTCTCGGCGGTGTCCGCCAGCGACGGCTCGATCGAGACCGTCACCTGCGGGCCGCCCTTGCCGAGGGTGATCGTGGTGCCGGTCGAGATCGGCGTGGCGCGCGTCACCTGCTGGTCGCCGATGAACGTGCCGTTGCTGCTGCCGAGGTCGGACAGCAGCACCTCGCCGTTGTCCATCAGCATGATCTGGGCGTGGTTGCTCGACGCGGCGGCGTCCTGCTCGGGGTCGAGGGCGACGTCGCAGGAGGGGTCGCGCCCCAGGCGCACGACGCGCTTATCGACCACGACCTGCTGGCCCGCGCGGGCGCCCGACACGAAGGTGAAGCGGAACCTCATGGCGCCCAAGCTATCACGCGAGGAGCCCGGAGGGATCGGGGGGGACCGCCCGGGGGAGGCTGTCGCAAGACGCGAGGAGCGCCTCGCGAGGAGCCCTATCGAACACGGAATATCAACAGGGAGTATCAATGAGAACGGCGAACGCCTCGTCCTCCGATACTCAACTGCGTTGCCTACAGCGGAGCCATTCCCTGCTCACATTCTCTGTTTGCTGTTGATATTGCGTGTTCGATCTCTTCGGCCGACCGCGGCTGGCTCTTGCGACAGCCTAGGGAGCCCGCCCCACCACCACCCGCTCGATCCCCGCCAGGTCCTTCTCGCGCCGGAGGGCCTCGAAGCCGGCATCGGCCATCATGCGCTCCACCCGGGGCGCCTTGTCGAACCCTGTCTCCACCGCCAGGGCCCCGCCCGGCCGGAGCACGCTCCGCGCCTGACGCACCAGACGGGCGGTGAGTGGCAAGTCCTCGGCCACGTCGAACAGCGCCTCCCGCGGCTCGAACCGCAACACGTCGGGCGCCAGCAGTTCCTCTTCAGTCGGGGTGACGTACGGGGGGTTGCTCACCACGAGGTCGAGGGAGCCGGGAGCCATCGCCTCCAGGAGGTCGCCGCGGACGAAGCTCACCCGATCCCCGAGGCGACAGCGGACTGCGTTGCGGGCCGCCACGGCGATCGCCGCGCTGGAGCGATCGAGCGCCACGCCGCGCGCGCTGCGGCGCTCCTTCGCCAGGGCCAGCGCCACGCAGCCGCTGCCCGTGCCGACGTCAGCGAAGCGGGTGGGCCGCGCCGCGCCCAGCGCCCGTCCCGCCACGCGGTCCAGCTCGGCCAGCCCGGCCTGCACCAGGTGCTCGGTCTCCGGCCGTGGGATCAGCACCGCGGGCGAGACCTCCAGGTCGAGGCCGTAGAAGCCCTTCTCCCCCACCAGGTACGCCACGGGCTCCCGCCGCCCCCGGCGACGCATGAGCTCGCGGAAGGGCCCCAGCTCGTGCTCCTCCACCGGCTTGTCCGGGTGCATGTACAGGTCGAGGCGCCGGCAGCCCAGCACGTGAGCCAGCAGCAGCTCGGTGTCGACCCGAGCCTCCTCCACCCCCTGCTCGGCCAGCCACCCGGCGGCGACGGCGATGATCTCTCGGACTGTTCGGGGTTTGGTCGGGGTCGTGTTCATGCCCTGCTTCTACCTCACGCCTCCGACGGGCCGCGGGGCGCCTCATCTTACCGTCGGCTGGACCCGACCCTGGGGTACGGTCCCGAACGGGAGCGACCCTGGGTGGGCCTGGACCCGACCCTGGTGGGTGGGCCTGGACCCGACCCTGGGTAGGGTCCCGAACGGGAGCGGCGGGCGCACCTGGCTTGGTGAGCGAGGGAGTTGAGTGAACGATTGGGCTGGCCTGCGGATCGCTTTCGGTCGCCAGTGTCGGAGTTTCACCGTCCGGAGGTCAGCGAACGGCGGCGCCAGCGGCGGCGGGCCCAGCGGCCGGCGCGATAGGCGCCGTGGCCGACGGTGATCACGGTCAGCGCGGGGCCGAGTCCGGGGACGACCCGGACCGCTGCCCTGAGGGCGACGCTCTTGGCGAGGGCGGCGCCGCCGCGCCTGGCGCCGGCCAGGGCCGCCGTCCGCGCGCCGCGCCCGTGGTACAGCTCCACCACCACGACGCGCGCCCCCACCAGCGCCGCCCCGGCGGCGCTCTTCCGCACGATCTTCTCCCACCCCACGGGACACCGCTCCTCCCCCCGCGATGTGGGTGTACCACCTGGAGCGCCGCTGCGCCCGCGCGGGCTGGGCGCCCTGCTCGTCGGTCCTCGCCGCGGCTGGCGTGGTCCATCGCGCTCGCGCGCGGGGGGGGGGGGGCCCACGAGCCGGG
>JAWLGW010000532.1:0-5328 GCA_041690735.1 Planctomycetota bacterium | reverse complement strand
CTTGCCGCCGGCCGCCCCCCCCCCGCCGATCGACTTGCCGGCGGCCTGGGGGGCGGGGCTCGCCCCGGGCGGTCGCTCGGGGGCCCTTGGGGCCGGCGCCTCCGCCTTGCGGCCGGCGCGCTCCTGGTGGGCCCGGGTCGCCTCCCGGGCCAGCTCCTCGCGGGCCCGGCCCCGGCCGCTGCCCAGGGCCTCTTCCAGGTTCGACACCATCCACTCCAGCCCCTTGCGGAGCGGGCGGGTCCGCTCGGAGGCCGCCTGGGCGAAGCTCTCCAGTCCGGGGCTGACGGGGGCCTCGCTGGCCGACGCCGGCTCGGGCGGCACCTCGGCGGCGGCGAGGGTCGAGAGGGCGGCCAGCACCTCCTCGAGGGGACGATCGTCGGGGGCGTGGCGAAGGGCGAACGCCGCCAGCGGGGGCAGGCCGCGGGCGTCGCGCAGGGCGCGGTCCAGGGGCGCCCCCTCCCGGGCCAGGCGGGCCGCGGCGTACAGCGCCTCGCCCAGCCCGGTTTGGCCGTGGTCGCGCGCCTCCCGCGCCAGGGCGCCCAGGGCGTCCCCTGCCGGCGCGCCGGCCTGGTGCAGCAGGCGGAGGCGCCGCCACACCAGCTCGGGCGACCAGCCCCGCTCGGCCTCTCGACGCGCCAGCTCGCCCGCCTCCCGCAGCGCCGCCCCCTGGCGAGGCGCGGCGCCCAGCAGCAGGTGGGCGCAGAAGGAGAGCTCGTCCCCCGCGGCGTCGAGGGCGCCGGCCAGCCCCTGTCCGGCGGCGACGGCCTCACGGCACCGGCCCGCCAGGGCCCGCAGGTCCGCCGCGTCCGCCTCGATCGCCAGCAGGTCGAGCACGTGCCCCTCGGCGAGCCCCAGCTCGAGGAGGGTGCCCCAGGCCGTGAGGAACCGCCCCTCGACGCGCAGCCGCCGCTCACGATCCAGCTCGGCCATGCTTCGCTCCCTGCCAGAAAGGAGCGGCGATTGTAGCCCCGGCGAACGGGCCGGTATAATGCGGACCGCGCGCGCGGCGGCGGCCCAGTCGGATCGAGCCCTGCGCACCCCCCGAGTCGAGGAGCGTTGGCCGTGAGGACGGCCCCCCTGCTCGTCGGCGCCCTCCACCTGCCCGCGTGTCCTCCGGGAGCCCCGCCCCTCATGAGCGACCCCGACCGTTCCAACCGCTCGTCCGACTCCAGGCGCTCCGACCGGGGCGGCCGCGGCGCCAACGACGACCGCTCCGGCGGGGGAGGCGGCGGCGGCCGTAAGCGGCGGCGCCGCCGCCGCAAGCGGCGCGGCGGCGGCGAGGGGGGAGACGGCGGGCAACAGCAGCAGCAAGGGCAGCCGCGCCAGCGCGAGGGGGGCGACGGGGGAGGCGGTCGCGGGGGCGACGAGGACGCGGTCGAGGTCGAAGGGCTGCTGGTCCTGACCAAGGACGGGTTCGGCTTCCTGCGCCAGCGCAAGAACAACTACCTGGCCGGGACCGGCGACGTGTTCGTGCCCACGGGGGTGATCCAGCGCCACCGCCTGCGCGCCGGGCACTACGTCAAGGGCACCCTCGGCCGGGGCCGGCGGAGCAAGCGCAAGCGGCCCCTGGACCGGGTGGTGGAGATCGACGGCGCCTCGCCCAAGGAGGCGACCCGCGCCCCCCACTACAAGCAGATGATCTCGGTGGATCCCAGCCGGCGGATCCTGTTCGAGACCCGCGATAACGACCCCACGCTGCGGATCATCGACCTCGTGACCCCCATGGCGTTCGGTCAGCGGGCGCTGATCGTGGCCCCGCCCCGCACCGGCAAGACGGTGATCCTGCACAAGATCGCCAACGCGATCATGGAGAACCATCCGAACGCCAAGGTGATCGTGGTGCTGGTCGACGAGCGCCCCGAGGAGGTCACCGACTTCCGGCGCAGCTGCGTCGGCGCGGAGGTGATCGCCAGCTCCCTCGACATGGACGCCTCGGCCCACGTGGCGATCGTGGAGGCGGTGCTGCACCGCGTGCGCCGCCTGGCCGAGGAGGGGCACGACGTGGTGTGCCTCATGGACTCCCTCACCCGCATGGCCCGCGCCTTCAACACGGAGCGGGGCCGGAGCGGGCGCACCCTCACCGGCGGCCTCGACAGCACCGCCATGCAGAAGCCCCGCGAGTTCTTCGGCGCCGCCCGCGCCTTCGAGGACGGCGGCTCGATCACCAACATCGCCACGGTGCTGGTGGACACCGGCTCCAAGATGGACCAGGTGATCTTCGAGGAGTTCAAGGGCACCGGGAACTGCGAGCTGGTGCTCAACCGCGACCTCGCCGACCTCAGGATCTTCCCCGCGATCAACGTCAAGGACTCGGGCACCCGCAAGGAGGAGAAGATGCGGGACCCCCAGGAGCATCAGCTGATCACGCTCATGCGGCGGGCCCTCATGCGCTATGGCAACCAGCGCGCCATGGAGGCGCTGCTGCAACGGGCCAAGACCACCCGCAACAACGCCGAGCTGCTGCTGATGCTGCAGAAGCAGACCCTGTGAGCGCGCGAGGGGGGGCCGGCGGCACGACGCCCCCGAGCCCGGGTCGTGCCTGAGGGGGAGGGAGCTCACCAGCCCCCGCCAGGGGAGGGCCGGGTGACCGAGCGCACGGCCGGTCGCCGCCTGCCGATCGCGGCCGCCCTGGCCTGGGGGACCTTCGCGCTGCACCTGCTCGCGAGCGCCTACCTCGTCGCGCCGGTCCTGCTGGAGGGGCGCCCGCCCTGGTGGGGCGACCACACGCGCAACTTCACCACCCTGCGCTTCGAGCTGGAGTGCGCACGAGTCACTGGACGCCCGTACGGCTACGTGCCGAACGTGGTGGCCGGGTTCCCTCATCACGCCGCCCACACCAACTCGCACGCCGCGCGAGCGACCGTGCACGGGCTCACCCGCTCCTCGCTGCTCTCCGCCGAGCGCGCCTTCGGCCTGTGGATCCTGGGGGCGCTCGTCGCCACGCCTCTGCTCGTGGGGCTAGCCGCCCGAAAGGTCGGAGCCTCCCCCGCGGCGGGGATCGGGCTGACGGTCATGGTCCTTCACCTCGACCCCCTGGTCCGACCGCTGCAGCGCTACGGCATGGTCGCCTGGCTGCTGGCGAGCGCCTTGCTGGTGGCGTTCATGGTCACCTTCGCAGGGGCGCTCGAGCCACGGGCGAGACGCTGGCACCTGCTCGCTCTGCTGGCAGCTCTGAGCGCGCACGCCCTGCTGCCGCTGACGCTGGCGGTCAGCTTCGGCATCTGGGTCGTCGCGCTGCTGGTGTGGCCCCCCGCCTCGGGCAGGCGGCGGCTGATCGCCGCCGCGCTGGTGGCGGGCGCGGTGGGGCTGGTGCTCAACGCCTGGTGGATCGTGCCCCTGCTGCGCGATCTCCCGCTCAAGGGCGCGACCGCCAGCAACCTCAACGTGCCGCCTTCGCAGCTGGGGAGCGACCTCCTGGCGGCGATCGTGCCCGGCCGGGGCTACCTCGGCGGCTCGACCGCGCTGCGCTGGTGTCTGCTGGGGCTGGGCTCGGCAGGCGCCATGACGCTCCTGCGCGATCCGCAGCGCCGCCCCCTCGGCCTCGCCGGCCTCGCCCTGCTGGTGCCGTCGCTGACCGTCGCCTACCTCGGCGGAGGCTGGCAGCCCACGCAGGAGCTCCAGAGTCACCGCTTCTTGACCGTGGCGGTGCTCGGCAGCCTGCCCTTCGCGCCGGCGGGTGCGCGGGCAGCGCTCGACGCGATCGCGGGGCGGCCCTCCCGTCGCATCGCCGCCGCCTTGGGGTGCGTCGCGGTGGGGGTGGCCGTCGCCGTGGAGGCGGTGGAGGCGGCGCGGCCGCCGCTGCGCCGGGCTGCGCTGGACGAGCACGGCCGACAGGTGCTCGACTTGCTGAGAGATCGGGCCGACCGGCGCGCGCGGGTGCTGATCGAGACGCCGCTCCGCGACCCGCTACCCACGATCGCCGCCACGGAGCTCGACGCGCCCGCCTTGTCCATTCGCCACGCGGACTGGGTGGACCCCTACGGAGAGGTCGCCTGGCTCAGCGTGCCGCCCCGGTTCCTCGGCCTGAGCTACCGGGAGCTCCGCCGGGAGGCGGTGGCGGAGCGGCTCCACGCGTACAACGTCGGCTGGGTCGTCGCGAGCACGCCGTTCGGCAAGGCGCTCATGGACGCCTCCCCCGCGGAGACCTTCGCCGAGCGGCTCGACGTGGGACCGTACCGGGTGCTGCGGGTGGCCGAGCCCCCGGGCTGGTTCCTGGAGGGGGTGGGCCGCGTGCGAGCCCGCCCCGGGCGGTTGGAGCTCTCGGAGCTCACCGGACCCGTGACCGTGCGGTTCCATTACGTCCCGGGCCTCCGCGCCCTCGAGCCCGGCGTGCGGGTAGAGCGCGCCCCGGCGGCCGGCGATCCGGTGGGGTTCGTGCGCGTGCGGCCTGGGATCAGCGACCGCGCCACCCTGGAGTGGTCGCCCTGAGCGCCTGAAGCGGCCGCGGGATCACCACCCGGGAGAGATCGAGCCGTCCCCCGCTCAGGCGGCGGTCCCGGTGGATAGGCACGCTGGGTGCGCTGCCTAGCATCACACCTGGCCGGGAGGGTGGTCTGCTCAGCCTGAGACGGATCTTCATGTTCACCGTCGCCCTGCTGACGGCCCTGGCGCTGGGCGTCTCGGGCACCCTGATCGTGCTCACCCGCCGCCTCCACCAGGCGGCGGTCGACCTCCAGACGAGCACCGAGGGGATCCGGATCGTGGAGGAGCTGGAGGCGGAGGTGCTGCTGCACAACCGCACGGCCAACCGGCTGCTGGTCACCGGCGAGCATGAGCTGCGACTGGAGGAGCGGCGGGCCGCGCGGGCGATCCAGACGCTGCTGGTCGAGGTGGCCTCGGTCGGAGAGACGCCGGCCGACGAGGCCCGGATCGCGGAGGTCACCGAGCGGGTGCAGGCCTACCTGCACCAGCGGCAGGAGCTCGGGGAGCGCCTGCTGAGCGTCAGCGAGGTCTACCGGCAGAAGGGCCCATACCTCGAGGCGGCCGTCACCTCGCTGGAGGCGCTGGCGCGGCGCGAGCTCGACCAGGCGCAGGCCGCACGCGACCGGGCGCGGCGCTGGGACACCCTGGGCGACATCTTGGGGGCCATCGCTGCGCTGGCGCTGGTGTTCGGCGCCGCGGGAGCCCTCGCGCTGCTGCAGCGGTACGCCGTGGGGCCGGCGGCGCGGATCAGCGGCGCGGTGCGGCGCTACGCCGAGGGCGATCGGGGCGCCCGCGCTCCCGAGGAGGGAGCCGCCGAGCTGGTCAAGGTCGCGCGGGAGCTCAACGACATGGCCGACGCGCTGGCGCGGCAGCGCGGGGTGCCGCTGGCCGAACGGGGCAGCGTGG
>JAWLGW010000531.1:0-5333 GCA_041690735.1 Planctomycetota bacterium | reverse complement strand
CGGAGGGCAGCATGGGCCGGCACGCGGTGGGGCGCTGGATGGAGCGAGGAACCGAGAGTGCGGCGGACAGCGCAGCCGAGGTCGCGGCGCCGACGGCTCCGGCTGGGGCCACGCCGGGGGCGGCCGCCACCGGAGCGCTGACCGCGCTCACCATGGTCGCCTTCGCTGCCAACTCGCTCCTGTGTCGCGAGGCGCTGGCGGCGGGCGCGATCGACCCGGTGGCCTTCACCACCCTGCGGGTGGTCTCGGGCGCCGCGCTCCTGCTCCCCCTCGCGCCGCGCCTGGATCGGCCCCGCCGCCCGGCTGGGGCCGGCGCGGCGTCGGCGGGCAGGGAGGGGTCGCTCAGGGCGGCGCTCACCATGTACCTCTACGCGATCACCTTCGCGCTGGCCTACGTCACGCTCGACGCCGGGGTCGGCGCTCTGATCATGTTCGGCGCCGTGCAGGCCACCATGATCGGCGCCGGCCTGCGACGCGGCGAGCGTCCTCGGCCGGTGCAGTGGGTCGGGCTGGCCGTCGCCGTGGTCGGACTCGTCGCCTTGCTGCGCCCTGGCGCGGCGGCACCCGATCTCTTCGGCGTCGCGCTCATGATCACCGCCGGGGTGACCTGGGGGCTGTACACCCTGCACGGCCGCGGCTCGACGCGGCCGCTGGCGACCACGGCTGGCAACTTCGGTCGCGCGGCGCCGCTCGCCCTGGCGGCGGGCGCCCTGGCCGCAGCGACGGCGGGCCTGCAGGCGACGGCCTATGGCGCCCTGCTGGCGGTGACCTCGGGAGCGCTCACCTCCGGCCTGGGCTACGCCCTGTGGTATCGGGCGCTGCGGGGGCACACCGCCACCACCGCCGCGATCTCGCAGCTGTCGGTGCCGGTGATCGCCGCCGCGGGCGGTGTGCTGCTGCTCGGAGAGGCGCTGACGGCGCGGCTGGTGGTCGGCGGCGCGCTGGTCCTGGGCGGCGTGGCCGCGGCCTCGTGGCCGCGTCGCGCCGCCTCGAGCTGAGTCACTTCCCGACGCAGAAGCTGGCGAACAGCCGGTCGAGCACGTCCTCCGTGGTGAGGGCGCCGGTCAGCTGACCGAGGGCGTCGAGGGCGTCGCCGAGGTCCGCCGCCGCCAGCTCGGCGCGGGCCGGGTCGGTCCCGGTGAGCTGCCGGTGCGCGCGGGAGAGGGCGGCGCGGGCGGCGCGCAGCAGCGCGTCCTGGCGGGCGCTGCCGAGGAGCTCGGGCGCGGGCGCGTCGCCGGTGATGGCGGCGGCCACGGCGGCGGCCAGCGCGGCGACGCCCGCGCCGGTGCGGGCGCTGACCGCCAGCGCGCCTGCGGGGACCGACGCCTCTGCGAGCAGGTCGAGCTTGTTCAGCACGACCTGCGTGGGGCGCCCCGCGGCGAGGAACGGCGCCGCGGCGGCGGGGTCGCGGGCGTCGACGACCACGAGCACCAGGTCGGCCGAGGCGGTCGCCTCGCCGGCCGCGGCCAGGGCGCGGGCCTCCACCGGACCCGCCGTCTCCTTGTCGCCTGCGGTGTCGAGGAGGCGCACCTCGCCGACCCCGGGGGCCTGCCAGGAGGCGGCGACCACGTCGCGGGTGGTGCCGGCGACATCCGACACCAGCGCGGCGTCGGGCGCTCCTGCCCGTCGGGTCAGGCGGTTGAACAGCGACGACTTGCCGGCGTTGGCGGGCCCCCGCAGGACGACCACCGGCCGCTCGGCGCGGCCGGGGCGCCGGGCGCAGGCCTGCTGCAAGTCGGCGAGGACCTGGTCGGCCGCCGCCGCGCGGGCGGCCAGGTCGGCGGGGGCGGCGAGGTCGAGGTCCTCCTCGCTGAAGTCGATCGCCGCCTCGAGGTGCGCCATCAGCTGGAGCAGCTGCTCCTTCACCGCGTCGATCGGGCCGCGCGTCCCGCCCTCGAGCGCCCGCAGCGCGGCGCGAGCGACCTGGCCGTCCCCGCTGGTGGTCAGGGCCAGCACCGCCTCGGCCTGGGTCAGGTCCAGGCGGCCGTTCAGGAAGGCGCGGCGGGTGAACTCGCCGGGGTCGGCCAGGCGGGCGCCCGCCTGCTTGAGGCGAGCCAGGGCGGCGCGGAGGAGCGGCGGCGCGCCCGGCACCCACAGCTCGACTACGTCCTCGCCGGTGTAGCTGCGGGGCCCGGTGAACAGCACCGCCTCGGCCGGCGCGGCGGGCCACTCAGGGAGTCGGAGGGTGACGGCGGCCCACCGCGCCCGTCGGCCCGACGCCGGGAGGTCGGGCGCCACGGTTCGCGCCAGCGCGTGGGCTTCGGGACCCGACAGCCGCACCACCGCGCGGGGCGAGGCGCCAGGCGGCGAGCTGAGGGCGACGATGGTGTCGGGCTGCAAAGCTGTCGCGCTCGTGGCGTCGCCTGCGGACCTACCGACTACTTCTGCTTGCTCTTCGCCCTCGGCTTGGAGGCAGGGCCCTGCCCCTCCTCGCTCTCGATCTTCTTCTTGATCACCTTCTGCTCGCAGATGCCCCACACCGAGGAGGTGAGGAAGTACAGCATGAGGCCGCTGGGCATGGTGTAGAAGAGGAAGCCGATCAGCGGCATGATGTACTTCATCATCTTCTGCTGCTCGGCCATGCGCTCGTCGGTGGGGGTCGGCTGCAGCTGCTGCTGCACCACGTAGGTCGCCACCATGAGCAGGGGCAGCACCGAGAAGGCGTTGGTCCCCAGCAGCGGGAGCGTGAACGGCATCCGGAACAGCACGTCGGGCTGGCTGAGGTCGGTGATCCACAGCGCGAAGTGCGAGTGGCGCAGCGCGCTGGAGTAGTTGAGCGCGTTGTACAGGCCGATGAAGATCGGCATCTGCAAGAAGATCGGGCCGATGCAGCCCACGGGGTTGACCCCGTGCTTGCGCCACAGCTCCATCTGCGCGGCCTGGAAGGCCTGCTGCTGCTCCCGGCTCATGGCGCCGTCCTTGCTCGAGAACTTCTCCTTGAGCTTATTGATCTCGGGCCCGAGCTTCTGCATGCGGAACATGTTCCGCTGGCTCCACATGGAGAGCGGCATCAGGAGGCCGCGCACGACGAACGTGAGCAGCAGGATGGCGACGCCCCAGTTGCCGAAGACCGAGTGGAGCCCCGACAGGATCCACACCAGCAGCCGGCCCATGGAGCCGAACCAGCCGTAGTACACGACCTCGTCCAGCTCGTAGGGCGCGTACACCTCTTGCTCGAAGATGTCGGGCTCCTGGCGGGGGCCGACGTACAGCAGGAACTCCTGCGCCTCGCGCGCTCCGGGGGCGACCGTGAGCTCGGGCACGATCCCGCGGGCCAGGCCCTGGCGGCCCGGGGCGTCGTCCCCGTCGGTGCGCTCCTCGTCGGTGACCCGCACGCCCGCCGACTGAAGGAGGCCCATGGCCTCGGCCTGGGTCACCCGGGTCCCCTGGGTGGGGACGGCCAGCGCGGTGAAGTACTTGGTGGCGAGGCCCCAGTAGCTCACGCGACCGCCCACGGTCACGTCGGGGCTGCCCACCTTCTCGAGGTCGGTGGTGACGTCGATCGTGGCCTCGACCCGCCCCGCCTCGTCGCGGGCGGCGAGGACGTACTCGTGGCCATAGCTGGCGCGGCCGAGCTCCTGCTCGACCATGCCGGCGGGGCCGTACAGCATGTAGCCGAACTGCTGCGCGTCGTCGGTGGGGTTCTCCACGATCACCCGCAGCCGCATGTGGTACAGCCGCGGGGCCTCCTCGCCCGCGGGCGCCTCGGGCGGCAAGAACTGCTTGCGCAGGACCAGGCCGTTGTCGAGCTCAGTGGTGAACTCGTGGCCGCCGTCCTCGAGGGGCCGGTGGCTCCAGTCGCGGGTGGCGACGTCGGCGTGGGCGTCGTCGAGGGGGCGCAGGGCGAAGCTGCGGACCCGCGCGTCGTACAGGTGGAGGACCTGGAACGGCTCGGGTTTGCGCCGGTCGGCCTCGCGCGACTGCACCGGCGCGTAGGTGGAGCCCAAGATGTTCTTGAAGGTCAGCGAGTGGACCGAGGCTCCGGCGGTGGACAGCACCGCCGCGTGCTCGGGCGTCTCGAAGGGGATCCTCTCGTCCTTGACCGCGGGCGGCGCGGCCTTGGGCGGCTTCTTGGCCGTCTTGGGACGCTGCTCCCCGTCCTTGGCGTCGGCCCGGGTGGCCGTGTCGACCTCGGCGGCGTCGCTGGTGTCGACCTGCGCGGTCTCCTGCGCCCGCAGCCACTCCCGATACCGGAGGTCCTTCTCCTGCCAGTCCTGCATGGCGGGGGCGTAGTAGAAGGCGTAGTAGCCGAACATGAGCGCGAACAGGACGCCCATGGTGATGAGCGCGCCCTTGTCGAGCGCGGGCGGCTGCTGCTGTCCAGGCGTGTTCTGCATGGGGGAAGGACCCTCACGGGTGCGCCGCGCGGCCCGGCGGAATCGCTCGCCGGGCCCCCGAGGCCTCGGCCTCGGGGCGGGGGGAGTTGCCTTGTCGGGTCGGGGCGCCTAGCGGCCTTCCTTGAGGCGCAGGGCCAGGTACTCCGGCAGCCGATCGATCTTCGACATCAGCTCGATCGTGGCGTCGATGTCGTAGGCGACCCGCCGAAAGCGGACCGACTGCCCGTCGAACAGGACGTAGCTCGACCGGTTGTTGCCGTCGCGGGGCTGGCCGACCGACCCGACGTTGATGATCACCTTCTCGTCGTCCAGCGTGTACTCGTTGTCGCCGTCCTGGGGGAGCTTGAACAGCCCGCTCTCGGTCATGACCCCGGGGGCGTGGGTGTGGCCGTTGAACGCCACCCGGTCCACGTGCTCGAAGATCCCGTAGATCTTCTCGGGGTTGAGCACGTCGGTCGGGAACAGGTACTCGCGCGTGGGGTCACGGGGTGAGCCGTGCACGTACTGCACGCCCGAGCCGTCCTCCTCCTCGACCGAGATCGGCAGGTCGCCGAGGAACTGCCAGCGGGCGTTGCGGGCGTCCTCCTCCTCGCTCTCGAGGTGGAACTGGTCGCGGGTCCAGTCGACCGCCGCCTTCGCCTTGGGGTTGAAGCCCACGGCCCCGTACAGCACCGCCTCCTCGTGGTTGCCGAGGATCGTGAAGCGGAACTGCTGGCGGGCGATGTCCACGCAGGGGAGGGGCTGCGGACCGTAGCCGATCACGTCGCCCAGGCAGACGATCTCGTCCGCCTTGTGCTCCTCGATGTCCTTGAGGACTGCGGTGAGGGCCGCGAGGTTGGAGTGGATGTCACTCACGATGGCGGTGACCGGCACGGGCGGACCCCCTTGGGAATGCGCAACTTATCTTAGCCACGCCGGTCCGTGAAGCAAAGGAGCGCGCGCCCCGGTCGCGGACGGCGTAAGCCGTCCCCTGCACGCTCGTTAAGTCTCAGGGAG
>JAWLGW010000530.1:0-5348 GCA_041690735.1 Planctomycetota bacterium | reverse complement strand
CGCTACCCAGGGTCGGGTCCGTGGCGCGCGTTCGTCGCTCCGTTCCGGGCGGGAGTTAGGTCGCGCGGGGGGGCGGCCGTTCACTGACCGCGGGTCAGCATCTTGGACGCTACCCAGGGTCGGGTCCGTGGCGCGCGTTCGTCGCTCCGTTCCGGGCGGGAGTTAGGTCGCGCGGGGGGGCGGCCGTTCACTGACCGCGGGTCAGCGAATTTTGGGAATTTCGGACTCAGGTTGCCGAGCCCCGGCCACCCGGCCCATGGCTAGACGACAGTTAGGCGGGCATTCGCTTTGCAGTCGCGCCCGCCATGATTCGCAACCCGCACACCCTCTCCCTGCTCGCGCTCCTCGCCGCCCTCCTGACGGGCTGCGGTCGAGACGGCGGCGCCGCCTCCGCCTCGACGGCCGCTGGCGCCGCCGCCGCCCCGACGGTGGTGGTGCAGCTCGGCGCGGACGTGCCGCCGCGCCCCGCGGCCCGGATCCTGAGCCTCCTGCAGCAGGCGGCCCGGCGGCCCGTCGAGGTCCGCCCCGCGGGGGCCACGGTCGGCGCGCTGGCCTCGGGATCCCTGGTGGTGGCGATCGGCGACACCGGGACCACCCAGTCCCTCATCCCCTCCGCGGACCTGCAGGCGGCCGGCTCCGAGGGGTTCGTGCTGCGGAGCGACGTCCGGACGGGGGTGGTGCGGATCGCCGCCAGCGGCCTGCCGGCGGCGCACGACCCCCACGGGATCACCACCAACCGCGGCCTGCTGTACGGAGCCTACGCCTTGCTCGAGGAGCTCGGCTTCGCCTTCCTCCACCCCCTCGAGGCGACGGTACCCGACGGGCTCCGCGCCCCCGCGGCGCCGCTCGACCGCGCCGAGGCGCCTCACTGGCCGGTGCGCGGCTGGCACCTCCACACCATGCACCCCCTCGAGCTGACCGAGGTGCTCAACGGCTGGGGTCAGGGGGACCCGCACGACGAGCCGAGCTGGCGGGCCATGCTGGCCGACTGGGAGGAGTTCTGCGAGTGGGCGATCGCCAACCGGCAGAACGAGGTCGAGTGGGTCCTCCTGCAGGCGGACAGCTGGCAGGCCTTCGCCGACGGGCCGGTGCGGCAGCAGCGGCTGCGGGAGTGCGTCGACATCGGCCACGCCTGGGGCCTCGCCATGGGGGGAGACGCCGCCCTGGCGCTCAGGCAGCAGCACACCTTCCACCTGGTGCGCAAGACGGGCGCGCTGGCCGACGAGGTGGCCCAGATCCACTCGGGGATCGACTACCTCATGGGCTGCGGGTTCGACTTCCTCACCACCGAGATGGGCTTCAGCGAGTTCACCTCGCCCGACGACGTCAAGCAGCTGGCCTGGCTGGACGCCTTCGCCGAGTACCTCGACACCCGGTACGGAGTCGAGGCCACCACCAAGGTCCACGTGTCCCAGGGGCAGACCTGCGACAACTTCGTCGACCCCGACACGGGGCAGCCGCTCAACTTCAACTTCCTGCCCCACTACGCCGACCCCCGCCTGGGGGTGCTGCCGCACTCGGTGCAGCACTACGCCCTCGACGACCCGGCGCCCACCTACGGGACGACCGACTTCGCCTTCATGCGCGAGTTCCTGCAGGAGGAGGTGGGCCGGCGCAAGGTGCTGTGGTTCCCCGAGACCGCCTACTGGGTCAGCTTCGACATCGACGTCCCGCTGTTCCTGCCGGTGTACGCCGACCGCCGCCTGTACGACCTGCGCCTGCTGGCCGAGGACGAGCGGGCCGGGCGCATGGGCCGCGGGCCCCACGCAGGCGGCCGCATGGACGGGCAGATGGTCTTCTCCAGCGGGTGGGAGTGGGGCTACTGGCTGGGCGAGGTGGTCACCGCCCGCGCCGCCTGGGATCCGCTGGCGCCGACGCTCTCCCACGAGGAGGCCCTGCGCGCCGCCCTCGCGCCGGTGGTGCGGCCCTTCGGGCCGGTCGCCGACCGGGTGCGCGACGTCCTGGTCGAGCTGTGCCGCGACCAGCGTGAGCTGTTGATCGAGGGGAAGGTGAACGGCCGCCGGCCGGCCGACGTGACCAAGCGCAACGGGCAGGCCTACCTGCAGGGGTGGGAGACCTGGGACGACGTGATGGAGCTCGCCCGGCTGATCCCGGGGCTCCACCCGGCGACGACCCAGCCCAGCAAGCTGGGGCTGGTCGACATGCGCCGCGGCTGGCTGCCGGGGCCCGACTACGCGGCCGAGATCGAGCCGCTGCTGGCGGCCATGGTCCAGCGCTTCACCGCCCACGCCGACGCCCTGGCCGCCCTCACCCCGCAGGTGCCGGCCGCCGCCCGCCCGCTGTACGACGAGGTCGTCGACTCCGCCCGCATGACCGCCCTGCGGGCCCAGCAGGTGCACGGGCTGTACGATTACGTGTCCGCCCTGCAGAGCGCGCCGGTGTGGGCCCTCGCCCGGCTGAGCGCCGCCCGGGCCGCCCTCGACGCCGCCGCGCAGGTGGTCGCCGATCGCGAGCCCCGCTACCGGGTCGACCCCGACCGGATCGCCGGCTGGCGCGACAACCCGACCGCTTACGCCTTCACCTACCTGTGGACCGCCCGCTCGCTCCACTTCTGGTGGCGCGACGAGGGGAAGGCCGTGGACGCGCCCTGGAGCCCCGCCTACCTCAACGTGATCGACCCCCTCGACGTGGCCTTCGGCGAGGGCTTCTGGCTGCCCCTCACCCGCCTGGCCCGCGACGTTGGCGGTCAGCTGGGCGCGGGCGCGGTCACCGACCTACTGTCGGCGCCCGCCCAGGAGCCGACCTACCCGCCGGCGGGCCTGCGCCAGCGGCCCTGAGACTCTCAGCGAATCTCTGCGACCTCGGGGTGCTCTGCGGTTCGACTCTTCAGCCTCTGCTCAGGCCGCCAGCGCCCGCGGATGCGCCGCCGAGGTCAGCAGGCGGTGGCGCAGGCTGGTGACCAGCCGGCCCAGCTCCGGGCGCAGCAGCGCCGGCGCCTCGGGGGCCGGCACCCACACCCGCACCCGGCGGCGGTCCTCCTGCCAGCGGCCCAGGACGCGCTCCACCCGCAGGGCGAACACCGCCACCTCGTGGGCGGCGCCGCGCTTGCGGAACCGGTAGCGGCCGAGGTCCGGGCGGATCAGCTCGCCCAGGACGCCCGCCTCCTCCAGCGCCTCCAGGCGCGCCGTCTGGCACGCGTCGTGGCCACGCTTGATCCCGCCCTTGGGGACGCCCCACCCGCCCGACGCGCGGGAGACCAGCAGGACCTCCACCCCGAAGGCGGTCTCCCGGTAGGGGAGCGCGGCGGCTTGCTGCACGGTGCGGCCCATGAGGGGCTCCCTTCCCCCTCCCCTTCGGCCTCGGCCGCCGTCAGCTTGAGCCCCTCAGCGGAGCAGGAACAGGTCGAGGGACACCGCGCCCGGCGCCCGCACCCGCATGGGGGCGACCCGCAGCCGGCGAGCCAGGGCACGCGACGCCGCCCGCCCTGCCTCCCCGTCGACCACCAGCACCACGGCGTCGGCTCGCTCGCGCTCGGCGACCGCGGCCAGCGCCCCCGCTTCGACCCGGTCGCCTTCCTCGGGGAGCAGCGCGATCAGCGGCAGCGAGGCGGCGCCTGCGTAGTAGGCGGCGCGCGAGTCGTGGGCCAGCACCCGGCGGGCGCCCGCCGCTCGCAGCGCCGCGCCGGCGTGACGGTAGCTCACCTTCTTGGCGTGGCGCTCCCGGAGTGTTGGCGGGAGCGCGCCGAGGACGACGAGCAGGGCGACCGCGAGGGCGGGGCGTCCCAGCCGCGGGCGCAGCCAGGTGGCCACGGTCCAGGCGCCGGCCCCGGCGTGGGGCAGCGCCAACAGCGCCAGCTGCGCGCCGAAGCGACGGTCGGCCCGCACCAGGGCGAACGCGGCCAGGAGCCCGGCCGCGGTGAGGAGGGCGAGGGACGCGAGGCGCCGGCGAGCCTCCCGGTCGCCGCTGCCCCGGCTCCAGATCGCCACCCCCAGGAGCGGCAGCGCCACGTACAGGGCCTTGGCGCCGTAGCGCAGCACCTCCGCCGCGCGCCAGGCGGCGTCGCCCACGTCGAGGGTGCGCAGGCGCAGGGCGAGGTCACGCTTGAGGGTCAGCTTGAAGGCGCCCTCCCCGCCCTCCAGCCCGGCGCGGTCGCTGATCGCGAGGGCGTAGGGGATCACCGCCAGGGCCGCCGGCAGGAGCAGCCAGGCGAGGTCGCCCAGGCGCCGCCGCGCTCCCCCCGGGCGCGGCACGGCCAGCACCGCCACTCCGACCGCGCCCAGGACCACCAGCCCCTCGGGGCGGACCAGGTACGCCGCCCCGGCGCACACCGCCGCGCAGGCGGCGGCCGGGCCGCCCCCCCGCGCCCCCGCCAGGCAGCGCTGCGACAGCAAGAGGGCGCAGGCGACGAGGGTCAGGTAGGGGCCGTCGGCGAGGACCTCGCCGCCCAGCTCGGCGAACAGGGGCAGGGCCGCGGCCAACAGGGCCGCGAACAGCGCCGGCCCCGGGCCGAAGACCCGGCGCGCCAGCAGCGCCACCGGCGGCACCACCAGGGCCGAGGCCACCGCGACCACCCCCAGCGCGGCCGCCTCGTCGAGCCCGCCGGCCAGGGCGCCGCCCCCTGCCAGCAGCGCCGGCAGCCCGGGCGGGTAGTGGTGGGCCAGGGCCTGATCCCAGCGGCCGGCGAGCAGGTGCTCGCCCAGGCGCAGGTAGTCGATCCCGTCGCGGCTGATCACCGCCCCCCGCCGCGCGGCGACGAGCCGCAGCAGCAGGGCGGCCACGGTGAGGGCGCCCACCGCGACGGGGAAGCGCGCCGGGGCGGCGGCGCGCAGCGGTCACTCCTCCTGGGCGCCCGGCGCGGCCGGCGCCGGCGCGGCCTCGTCGCCGGTGGGCGCCGGCAGCAGGACCTCGAGCGCCGCCTCGCCCGACTCGAGCGGCCCGGGGAGGTCGAGCAGGACGCCGGCGTCGCCGTCGACGCCGCCGCGCCCGTCGGCCAGGCCGCCGCCCTGGTAGGTGTCCGCCTCGCCGCCCGCGTCCACGAACACGCTCAAGCTGTGACCGCCGTGGTAGTCGTTGGGGCCGGCGCGGCCAGGAGCCAGCCGGTAGACGTCGCGCCCGGCGCGGTCCACGAACAGCGCGAAGCCGTTGTGGGCCGAGGCGCCGATCGAGAAGCCCGGGCCGGGGTGGTAGCGATCGTCGCCGGCGTCGTCCAGGAACACGGTGGCGGTCAGGTCCCAGGAGGCGCTGTTCTGCGCGCCAACCCACCCGCGGTAGACGTCGTCGCCGGCGCGGTCCCAGAACGACCCCAGGGCCGAGTGGGCGGCGAAGCCCTGGCCGTAGCGGGCGCTCTCGTAGCGGTCGCCCTCCTGGCCGAGGTCGGCCAGCAGGCC
>JAWLGW010000529.1:0-5364 GCA_041690735.1 Planctomycetota bacterium | reverse complement strand
CCGGGGGGCGCCGCGGGGGGGGTGTCGGGCCGGCCCCCCGCCGGGGCGGCCGCCGCGTCCTCGGCCTCGATGTCCTCGAGCCGGTTGTACTTCAGCGCGTCGCCCAGCAGCTCCTCGAGCCGCTCCAGGGTGACGTTGGGGTTGCGCGACCCGGCCGAGCTGGTGAAGCGGAAGGGGTGGATCAGGTAGCGCACGTACTCGCGGGTGTCGCCGCTCTTCTGGGTCCAGTCGGTCTTGGCCCCCTCCCCCTCGCGGATGGCGCCGTCGTCGCCGAAGTGCAGCCGGTAGCTGAGGCTGGCGGTGCTGCTGGAGTCCTCGTCCGAGTAGCTCCCCTTCTCCAGCTCGCAGGCCACGTCGAGCACGTAGGGGTCGTCGCCCTCGGCCTCGGTCAGCGTCGCCTCGTAGCCGAGGAGCGGGTAGTTCCACACCTGGAAGTTCAGCTGGTTGTGGGGGTCCTTGAGGTCCATGTCGGCCATCATCCCCTTCTGCTCCACCCGCAGCCAGCGGTGCAGCTGTCGGTGGAAGGCCGCCGTATAGCGGTCGGGGGGGATGTCGTCGCCGCCCCACTGCTGCCACCAGAAGGTGGAGTCCTCGGTGTCGCCCATGCCGAACTCCACCAGGAGCCCCTTCTGGTCGCGCACCGTGAAGGTCACGCCGTTCTTCTCCAGCTCGCCGGCCGGCTTGCGGAACACGATCGAGGCCATCGCCCAGGCGTTGCAGTGGCCCCACCAGCCGACGCTGTAGCTGTCGTCGAGGTCGCCGTCGGCGATCCCGTCCTCGCGGCGCTCCACCTCGTCGGCGTCCAGCTCGACCACCAGCTCGTCCTTCTTGCGCCCCTTGAACAGCTCGAGCTTGCCGTCCTGCTCCACCACCTTGTTGCCGTAGTGGATGTCGCCCGACTTGGTCACGATCTTGATGTTGTCGCGGTCGAAGAACGAGTTGAAGTCGCCGTCCACGTCGCTCGAGTCCTGGAAGTCGAGCGCGCCCGGGGTGCCGACCTCCCCCTCCACGATGAAGCCGTCGCCGTCGGCGTCCTTGCCCATGAACTTGGCGAGGCCGGCGCGGGTGCGCTCCTCGAGCAGCGAGGTGTAGTCCTTGCGGAGGGCGGCCGCCCACTCGGCGGCGTCGATGTCCCCCGAGTCGTCGCCGTCGTAGCTGCTGACGAACGCGGCGAAGATCTCGCTGGCCGTGACCCTGTCGTCCCCGTCGGAGTCGTAGCGGGTCCACAGGCTCTTGATCACGCCCTCCTCGAACACCGCCCGCGCCTCGGCCTCGCTGACCTTGCCGTCGCCGTCCGCGTCGAAGCGCGCGATCATCTCCGCGGGCGTCCCCTCCTCGATCACGCCGTCGAAGTCGAGGTCGGCGCGCCACTCGGCCTCGGCCTTCTCCTCGCTGGGGGAGCTCACCTTCGTGTAGTGCCCGTGCTCGAACCCGAAGCCGGTGCGGTAGTCACCGCCCTTCTCCCACCAGATCGCGCTCTGCTTGCCAGTGAGGCCCAGCGCGGCGTCGAGCTTCTCGAGGGGGCCGTCCGCGCGGAACAAGGTGTTCTCGTTCTGGGACTCGCCCCAGGAGAACTCGTAGATCGGGTAGTAGGTGTGGCTCGACCAGGGACGGATCCGCGCGTCGATCTTGCCGCGCTGGACCATCTTGGCCGACAGCCTGGCGCCCGGGCTCGCGCTGGTGACCACCGCCACGTAGGTGCCGAGCTGCGGGTCCGCGTGGCCGATCTCGTGGGTGATCGTCGCGGCCGGAGCGATCGGCAGCGGCTTGCCCTGCGGGTCGAGGAGCTGCACGAGCCCGCCGCTCAGGGTGAGGGTCAGCTCGCCGTCGGTCGGGACGACCACGTGGTAGCGCCCCTCGCTGACCTCCAGCTCGCCGCCCAGCTTGAGGCGCTGCACCACCACGTCGGGGTCGGGCGAGCTCAGCTTGGGGCCCTTGGTGCCGATCCGCTTCCACCACTGCTCGGGGCGCTTGCGGGTGGTGTTCTTGACGTTCTCCCGCAGCTCGCCGTCGTCGAAGGCGTAGGTCGCCTCGAGCACGTTGATCGCGTCGGCGGCCACCGGGGCGCCGTCCGGATCGAGGAGGGCGTCGTTCTCCAGGGCGTCGATCAGGTTGCCGCCGTTGGCCACCCGGACGCTGCGCCCGTCGGTGGTGACCCGGAAGGTGACCTTGAGCGCCTCGCCCTCGACCCGGGCGTCCGAGCTCACCCAGGTGAAGGCCGGCTTGCGCCGGTGGCGCCAGCTCGTGTACCGCCCGGTCCGGGTGACCGTGAGCGCGCCGTCGGCGCCGCGCTCGATCGCGAGGTCGACCTTGGTATTGCGCCAGTTGGAGTAGCGCCCCTCGAGCTCGTAGGTGCCGAGGAACGGCGTCACGTCGTCGGGGCGCGCCTGGCTGGTGAACGTGGTCAACGTGACGGCCAGCCCGCCCAGGGCCAGCCCCCACCACAGCCTTCGATCGGGGTTTCGACGCATCTCGGAGCTCCTCGCCACGGCCGGCTTCACGCCTAGGGAAACCGTGTCGTTTCGGTTGCGTCCCTGGGACCGGAAGGCGGGGAGCCTATCCGAACTCTAGGACCCTCGGTAGCACGTCCCGCTCAGTCGCAAAGGTCAGGCCAGGGAGCGGCAGGTGGGATCGTCTCCCCGCACGAGGAGACCTCGACCGCTACAATCCCCGCCCGGAGGCTGCATCTCATGGACGTTCCCCCCCTGACCCAGGACCTGCTCGCCGCGATCGACGCCTCGCCCACCCCTTTCCACGCGGTGCGCGACGCCAGCGCGCGCCTCGAGGCGGCGGGCTTCACCCGACTGCGCGAGGAGGACCGCTGGGAGCTGACCCCCGGGGCGCGCCGCTACGTGACCCGCAACGGCTCGACCCTGATCGCCTTCGTGGTGGGCGACGAGGCGCCCGGCGACGCCGGCTTCGTCATGGCCGGCGGCCACACCGACAGCCCGAACCTGCGCCTCAAGCCCCACGCCCCCTACGCCAAGGAGGGCTACCGGCAGCTCGGCGTGGAGCTGTACGGCGGGGTGCTCCTCGCCACCTGGCTCGACCGCGACCTGTCCCTGGCCGGGCGAGTGCTGATCGAGGGCGAGGCCGAGCCGCGGCTGCTGCGGGTCGATCGCCCCCTGTGCCGGATCCCCAACATCGCGATCCACCTCAACCGAGAGGTCAACAGCAAGGGCCTCAAGCTCAACGAGCAGCAGCACCTGCCCCCGGTGATCGGCCTCGAGGGCGACGCCGGCGACGAGCGGTGGCTGCACCGCTTCCTCGGCCAGGAGCTGAGCGTCGAGCCGGACGCGATCCGGTCCTTCGACCTCATGCTGTTCGACGTCGTGCCCTCGGTCGCCTCGGGCCTCGACGACGAGTTCATCCACGCGCCGCGCCTCGACAACCTCGCCTCCTGCCACGCCGCCCTCACGGCGCTGCTGCGCTCGGTCGAGGCCGGCGCCACGGCGGCCACCCGCGCGGTGGCCTTGTACGACAATGAGGAGGTGGGCAGCCGAAGCGCCGAGGGGGCCGACTCCCCCTTCCTGCAGGCGATCCTGGAGCGGATCACCCTCGCCCGGGGGGGGACCCTCGAGGACGGCTACCGGGCCCGCGCCCGCTCCCTGTTCGTCTCGGCCGACATGGCGCACGCAGTCCACCCCAACTACTCGGACCGCCACGAGCCGCGCCACATGCCCCGCCTCAACCAGGGGCCGGTGATCAAGATCAACACCAACCTGCGCTACGCGACCAACGCCACCACGGCCGAGGCCTTCGCCCGCGCGGCCCGCGCCGCGGACGTCCCCTACCAGACCTTCGTCAACCGGACCGACCTCGCCTGCGGCTCCACGATCGGGCCGATCACCGCGGCGCGCCTGGGCATCCCCACCGTCGACGTGGGCAACCCCATGCTGTCCATGCACTCGATCCGCGAGATGGCCGGCAGCCGGGACCAGGCCTACATGATCGCGGCGCTGGAGAAGGTGTTCGCGGGGGCCGGCCGGCGGCTTGGCGGCCGAGTGCGCCCCTAGGCCAGGGTCGCCAGCAGGGCGATCAGCGCCTCGTCCTCGTCGTCGGCGGCGGCGACCTGCCGGGCGGCGGCGACCAGCGCGTCGTCGCTCTCCCCGGCGGCGTCGAAGGCGGCGCGGGCCTGCTCGATGTCGCCCAGGACGAGATGGCAGGCGGCGCGGGCCAAGGGATCGTCGCCTGCGCGCTCGAGGGCGTTCTTGTCGCCGCGGGTCGCGGCGGCGTGGGCCTCGCCGGCGCCGCGGGCGGCGAGGAGCGCCAGGGCGACGGCGCGGCGCGGCTCGACCTGCCCTTCGCGGGCGGCCTCCACCAGCGTCCTCGCCAGCGGCGACCCGCTGTCGGGGCGCGCGCCCCGGACCAGCGACGTCACCAGGCCCAGGGCCCCCGGATGGCGCTGGAGCGTGGACTCCACGTCGCCGCGCTCGCCCCGCGGGAGTCGGCCGGCCGCATAGCGGCACAAGGCCTGGGGGGCGAGCTCGCCGCGGCGCAGCGGCGCGATCGGGTCCTGCACCGCGCGGGTGCGCAGCGCCGTCTCGACCAGGCGGCCGAAGGCGGCGGCGCCGCCCTGCGGGCCCGCGTCCTCGGGTCCCGGCTGGGAGAGCGGAGCGGTCGGCGTCATGGCATTCCCTCGTTCTGAGTGTCGTTCTTCTCGCTGCCCACGGCCGCCCTCACTTGCGGAGCGGCTTGCGTTCGATCAGGCAGGCGTTGTAGTCGGGGAACACCATCCCCAGCCCCTCTTCGAGGACCTTGCGGCGCAGCTCGGCCATGTCGCGGCTCACGGCGGCGGCGCCTTGATCGAGCCCGCCCTTGCGGGCGATCTCGGCGGCGTCGCGCTCTCGGCTGCAGGTGGCGTCCTTGTACATGCGGCAGCCCGCAGGGGGCGAGTGCTCGCAGCGGTTGTGCACGATCGCCAGCTCTGCGGGCGTCACGGCCTTGCGGCGGCGGAGGGCCTCGTAGCCCCGGTCGACCACGGCCATCCACACCTTGAGGCGGATCCGATTGAGGCACAGGTTGATGGCGTTGGTGGTGAGCCGGCGCGCCCGCTCGAGGTCCTTGACGCCGATCCCCTCGCGGGCCAGCGCCCGGGCCAGGAGGCGCTCGTCCTCGGTCCAGGCGGCGCAGGCGCCGAGGGCGGCGGCCAGCCGCCCGACCTCGTCGGCCGACCGGCCGGTCACGACCGAGACCTCCTCGGTCGTGAGGCCGTCGATCAGGCGGCGCCGCACGACGGCGTCCGAGGCGGTGGTGCGGCGGTCGCGGGCCTCGACCGCCACCTGGAGCTGGGCCGGCACCCCCGAGGTGCGGAAGCCGGTCACGATGTCGGCGACCGACCGCCCCTGGCTGACCAGCGCGAAC
>JAWLGW010000528.1:0-5383 GCA_041690735.1 Planctomycetota bacterium | reverse complement strand
ATCCTGGTGCTGGCGCGGGGCCGGGGCGCCAATCGCTACCAGGTCCGCCTGGGGGGGAAGCGGGTGGCCGCCTTCGCGCGCCTGGAGGAGGCGGTCGAGGCGGTCGACTACGAGGTCGAGCGCATGGGGCGCGCCACGGCGGCCTCGGCCCGACCGACGGCCGAGTGGCGGCGCGCGCCGGTGCCGAGCGAGCTGGCCGGCCGCCTGGCGGCCCTCCGCCCTGCCCGGCGGGCTGCTCGCCTGGACGACGCGCTCCGCCACCTCGCCTTCGCCGAGCACGGCCCCCACACCTCGCGTCGGCGGGCTGCGCCCGCCCGGTGACTCCCGGACGGTCGAGGCGCCGTGGCAGCGCGCACCGGTTTGGCGTACGGTCACGGCACGAGAAGAGAGGTCGAGTCATGCGTCTCCCTGCACCGGCGATCGTGCTCCCCCTGTTGCTCGCCGCTGGCTGCTCGACGCCGCTGATTCGCGTCGCCGAGCCTGAGGCCGGCGCCGGCGCGCCCCGCCTCGAGGAGGCGATCGACCTCGGCGGCCTGCCCCTGCCCGCGCAGGGCGAGCTGAGCCAGGACGCCGCGGACGAGCGCTACACGCCCGGCGAGTGGGTGGCGCTGGTGGGCGCGAACCTCCACGGCGCGACCTCGGTCACCGTGGGCCCGCGGCAGCTCCCGGTCGCCGGCTACCTCCAGGGCGGGTCCCTGTTGGTGCGCGTGCCCCGCGACCTCGCTCCTGGCCGCCACTCGGTGCGGATCGAGACCCCCGCCGGCAGCGCGGCCACCCTGCTCCCCACCTCGGCGTACGCCTTCGCGAGCGACACCCACGGCGACGCGGTCCGCTTCCGGCGCCTCGGTCCTGACGGCGCCGGGTTCGAAGAGGAGGGCGAGGCGGAGGTGGAGCTGGAGCTGGCACGCTTCCAGGTGGTCTCGGCGGACGGTGCCCTCCTGTACGCGATCCAGAAGCCCGTGCTCGACATTGGGGGCGTGCCCGCAGAGGTGAGCGCGGCGGTCAAGGTGGCCCGGCGGATCAAGGGCGGCGAGGTACGGTGCGAGCTGGTGGTGGTGCACCTCGGCGCCAAGGACGCGCCGAGCGAGGCGGGGCGGGTCACCCTCACCCTCGACGGCAAGCCCACCGGCCTCGCCCGGGTGGGAGCAGACCGGCTGGTGGTCCTGCAGCCGCGGCAGCTGACGGTGCTCGACGTGAGCGACCCGCTGGCCCCCCGCGCCGCCGGGGTCCTGCCCCTGGGCCCCGAGTCGGGGCGCTGCGAGCTGGTCGACGCCGAGTGCCTCGACGGCGAGCGCTGGCTGGCGGTCCTGGAGGCCTACGCGAACGAGGTCCACCTGGTCGACCTCGCCGACCCCGCCCGCCCGGTGCGCGCCAGCGGGGTCCGGCTGTCGAAGGAGATCGGCGAGCCGTTCTCGATCGACCTGGTCCTCGGCGACGATCAGACCGCCTGGGTGCTGCAGGGGCCGAACCTGCGCCTGGCGGGGCAGCGCCTCCTCGACGGGCTGAAGGCGATCGGACGCGACCTGGTCGCCTTCGAGTTCGGCCGAGCGCTGGAGGACGCGGGGAGCACGGCGTCCGGGGTGGTCATGGACGGCGACGAGGGGCTGTGCCGGCTGGTGCAGGTGCGCCTCGACTCGGGCCAGCTGGCGATCGCCCGCTCGCTCCCCCTGTCGAGCGACCTGTTCCCCTTCTTCGCGCTGCCCGACGGCGCGGGCGGGCTGTACGTGAGCGGGATCAACCGCGACGTGTTCGACCTGGCGGGCCTGGAGCTGTCGTGGGACGGGCTCAACGCGCTGCTCGACATGCTCAAGGACACCGCGCAGCTCGGTCGCGTGATCCGCGTCGATCTGCGCACCGCCCGGGCGGAGACGGTGCGCAAGGGCGTCGCGATCTACTACGACCTGTGCCTGCTCCCGAGCGGCGAGCTCATGACCTCGACGATTCGCCTGGGGCCCGGCTACCTGCCGCCGCGGATCACGCTGGACTGGGGCCTCGACAGCGGCCAGCAGTTCAGCAAGCTGCGCGAGGTGGCCAACAGCACCTTCTCGCTGACCGACGCCCTCAAGAAGCTCATGCCGCCCTACGACTACGAGCGGATCGGCGTACAGCGTTAGCGCGGGAGCAGCGGGCGCCCCGTGGCTGGAGAGCAGGTGGTAGGGTCGCTCCTGCAGTGAGCGCCCCCGAGAGCTTCGGCCCCTTCCAGGTGATCGGCGAGCTGGCGAGCGGCGCCCAGGGGGTGGTCCTCGACGCCCGCCGGGGCGAGCAGCGGGTGGCGCTCAAGCTGCTCCGCACGGCCGCGCCCCGCCAAGTCCTGCGCTTCAAGCAGGAGGCGCGGGTGCTCGAGCAGCTGCGGCACCCCAACCTGCCGCGCGTGATCGACCACGGGGAGCTGAACGGGCTCCCCTACCTGGGCCTGGAGCTGATCGAGGGCGAGGACCTCGCCGCGGCGATCGAGTCCCGGGGGGTGCCGCCCCTGGACTGGGCGGCCCGGGTGCTGGCCAGCGTGGCCTCGGCCCTCGAGCACTGCCACCGGCGCGGCGTGCTGCACCGCGACGTCAAGCCGGCCAACGTGGTGATCGAGCGCGGCACGGGCCGGCCGGTGCTCGTCGACTTCGGGCTGATCAAGGCGGACACCAGCCAGGTCGCCCTCGGCTCGATCGAGGAGGCCGCCGACCACCTGTCGCGCACCGGCGAGATCCGCGGGACGCCGGCCTACATGGCGCCCGAACAGATCACCGCCGAGCGCTACGGGCCGCTCAGTCCGCGCACGGACGTGTACGCCCTGGGCGGCACGCTGTACACGCTGCTCACCGGCGAGGCGCCCGTCGAAGGCGGCGGGATCCACCAGGTGATCGCCAGCGTGCTCCAGGGCGACCCGCCCGACCCGCGCGACCTGCGGCCCGACGTCCCCCGCCCCCTGGCGGACCTGTGCAGGCGGGCGCTCAGCCGCGACCCGCGCCAGCGCCCCGAGAGCGCCGCGGCCTTCGCCGCGCAGCTGCTGTCGGCGCTGGGCGAGGCCCCCGAGCCCACGGGCGCCAGCGGCCCCGCGAGCGCCAGCGACTCCGGAGAGCTGCGGATCGGCGGGTATCCGGTCCGGCGCGAGCTGGGGCGGGGCGCCATGGGGGTGGTGTTCGAGGTGGAGGCCGAGGGGGAGCGGCGCGCGCTCAAGGTGCTGCTCGACGGGAGCCCCAGCCACCGTGAGCGCTTCCGCCGGGGCGTCAAGCTGCTCGAGTCCCTGAGCCGCCACCCGGCGATCGCCACCGTCTACCGGTGGGGCGAGCACCGCGGGCAGCCCTTCCTCGTGCGCGAGCTGACCCCGACCACCCTCGCCGAGCGGATCGTCGCGGGCGAGCGCGAGCTGTGCCTGGACGCGCTGGTGGCGGTGGCGCGCGCGGTGCACTTCGCGCACGAGGCGGGCGTGCTGCACCGCAACCTCAAGCCCGAGAACGTGCTGGTGCGGGCCGACGGCAGCCCGCTGCTGGCCGACCTCGGCCTGGCGCGCGACGAGCGCGACGACGCGGCGCTGACCCGCACCGGTGAGTTCCTGGGCACCGTCGGCACCATGGCCCCCGAGCAGCTCCAGGGCAAGGCGACCGATCGCCGCAGCGACGTCTACTCGCTGGGTGTGCTGCTGTACTTGTGCCTGACCCGGGGGGTGCTCCCCTTCCAGGGCTCGATCGGGCAGCTGGTCGACCGGATCCTCACTGGCGACGTGACGCCGCCCAGCGCGCACGCCGACGTGCCCGCCGCCCTCGACGCCCTGTGCCTCCGCTGCCTGCAGGCGGACCCCGGGCGCCGGCCCCCCACGGCCGAGGACTTCGCGCGCGAGCTGGAGGCCGCCCGCGCGGGGCGCACGCTGGCGCCGCTCGGCGGCGGAGGCGGCGGTCGCCGGCTCCGTCGGCAGGCGCTCGTCCTGGCCGGCGCGGCCGCGGGCGCGACGGCGCTGGCGGCGGTCCTGTGGGTCCGGCACGACCCGACCGCGCCCCGCCGCCCGGTCGCCGCCGAGGCCGAGGAGGTTCGCCCCGAGCCCGTGACCCCGGCCCCGGTAGAGGTCTCGCCCGAGCCCACGCCCGCCGAGGCGGCGGCGCTGTCAGCCCCCGCCTGGTATCGCGCCATCGCGCCGGACCGCCGGCCGGCGCTGCCCTTGCCCGAGGGGGTCTCCTTCGGCGAGGCGCCGGGGGAGTACGTGAACGCCGCCGACGGGTCGCGCCTGGTGTGGGTGCCGCCCGCCGCCTTCCGCATGGGCTTCGAGGCGCTCCGCAGCACGCGCCCCGAGCACCTGGTGTTGATCAGCCGCGGCTACTTCCTGGGCAAGCTCGAGGTGACCTGGGCCCAGTACCTCGCGTTCTGCCTGCGCACGGGACGAGCCGTGCCGGCCGAGCGAGAGACGACCTATCACGGCGACCGCCTGGTCGCCCTCCCCGAGCACCCGGTGTACGACGTCTCGTGGCACGACGCGGTCGCGTATTGCGAGTGGGCGGGGCTGCGCCTCCCCACCGAGGCCGAGTGGGAGCTCGCCGCCCGCGCCTCGACCAGCCACCTGTACCCGTGGGGCGGGTCGGTGCGCGAGGCGCTTCGGCACGGCAACTACGGCGGCTACACCGGCACCGCCTCGGAGCGAGGACGAGACGCACGCGAGAGCGCGGACGGCTACGGCTGGCTGGCCCCCGTGGGCAGCTTCCCCTCCGGCGCCTCGCCCTGCGGGGCCCTCGACATGACCGGCAACGTGGGCGAGTGGGTGGCCTGCGGGCACGTCGACTACGGCGAGGCCCCGCGGGTCGACCCGCACGTGCCCGGCGGCCGACCGGTGTTCCGAGGCATGTCGTGGGTCTCCCACCCCTCGACCGCGCACGGCGCCTGGCGCAAGTGGGGCGGCCCTGGCTACCACGGTCGCACCGTCGGGTTCCGGGTGGCCCGTTCGCACCCCGGCGACCCGGGCGCCGCGTACCCGGCCGAGCCGGTGGCCCGGGCGGAGGCGTACCTGGCCGACCACCCCCACGACGCCCTGGCCCGCCAGCTGGTCGAGCAGCTGCGGGCGCAATGAGCCTCATCCCGGACGTGTATCGCGGCCAGGCGCCGCAGGACGACGACCCGGTGGGGCAGGTCCTGGCCGGCTGCCGGGTGGAGCGGCTGCTGGGGCGCGGCGGCATGGGCGAGGTGTTCTTCGCCCATCGCCTCACCGATCAGGCGCCGGTGGTGGTCAAGCGCCTGGCGCCGGAGCTGGCGGCGCAGCCCCAGCTGCGGGCCCGCTTCCTGCGCGAGGGCCAGGCCCTGGGCAAGCTGCCGCGCCACCCGGGGCTGGTCGCCGTCCTCGCCGCAGAGGACGGGGGCGACCGCCCCGTGCTGGTGCTGGAGTACGTCGCCGGCGAGACCCTGTTCGCGC
>JAWLGW010000527.1:0-5383 GCA_041690735.1 Planctomycetota bacterium | reverse complement strand
CTCGCGGCGCACCTGGCGGCCATGCCGGGGGTGAAGCAGGTGGAGGTGGCCGGCAGCCTGCGGCGCGGCCGCGAGCCGGTGAAGGACGTCGACGTGGTGGTCGCGAGCGACGAGCCGGCGACGGTCATGGCGACGGTCCGCGACTTCGAGTCGGTCGAGGAGATCATCGGCAGCGGCGACACAAAGACGAGCGTGCGCCTCGACGGCGGCCTGCAGGTCGACGTGCGGGTGGTGGCGCCGCGCTCCTTCGCCTGCGCCCTGGCCTACTTCACCGGCAGCAAGGCCTTCAACGTGCGCCTGCGGCAGCTGGCGCTGGAGCGCGGCTACTCGCTCAACGAGTACGACCTGCGGCCCCTCGACGGCAGCAAGCCGCCCGCCTTCACCTCCGAGGCCGACCTGTTCGCCGAGCTGGGCCTGGCCTACGTGCCGCCCGAGCTGCGCGAGAACACGGGCGAGGTCGAGGCGGCCCTCAGCGACGCGCTGCCCCGCCTGGTCGAGGCGGAGGACCTGCGGGGGATCCTGCACGTCCACACCAGCTGGTCGGACGGCACCGCCACCGTCGAGGCCATGGTCGCCGAGGCGGCCCGGCTGGGCTACGAGTACATCGGGATCTCCGACCACAGCGAGGCGGCCAGCTACGCCGGCGGCCTGTCGGCGGAGCGGATCGCGCAGCAGCGGGCCGAGGTAGAGGCCGCGCGCGAGGCCCACCCCAAGATCCGGGTGTACCACGGGATCGAGGCCGACATCCTGCCCGACGGCAGCCTCGACCTCGGCGACGCCTGCCTGAGCTCCCTGGACTTCGTGATCGCCAGCATCCACAGCCAGATGAGCATGGACCGCGACGCCATGACCCGGCGGGTGGTCAAGGCGCTGGCGCACCCGGCGGTGCGGGTGCTCGGCCACCCCATCGGCCGCAAGCTGCTCGAGCGCGAGGGCGCGCAGCTCGACTGGGAGGCGGTGCTCGACGCCGCCCTCGAGCGCGGGGTGGCGATCGAGGTCAACGGCAGCCCGCGCCGCCTGGACGCCGACTGGGTGCACGTGCGGCGGATCTGCAAGCGGGGGGTCAAGCTGTGCCTCAACCCCGACGCCCACTCGCCGGACGCCCTCGACCACGCCCGCTGCTACGCGCTCACGGAGGCCCGCCGGGGCTGGGCCACCAAGGAGGACGTGATCAACGCCCTCCCGGCGGCGCGCTTCGAGCGGGACTTCCTGCGGCTGACGGCGGCGCGGTAGGCCCCCACCTGGTCCCCGGGACGACCTACCATGCCTCCCCATGAACCGCCGCCATCCCACCCCCTGGACTCTCCTCTCGGTCCCCCTGGTCCTGGCCGCGGCCAGCGCCGCCCAGGCGGGCCCCGGCCACGCCGGCCCGGGCGCGGACTACGCCTTCCGCTACCGCAGCGCCGAGGGGCCCGACCTCGAGGTGCGCCCCTACACCTTCGGGTTCGACTACTTCCTGCAGATCTACACCTACACGCCCCGGCTGCTGTTCCGCTGGATGTGGGACGACGGCTGGGAGAACACCGCCGTGGGCTACACGATCACCGCCGGCAGCCTGACCTCCGACGACCTGTACGTCGACCAGCGGGCCCGGGTGCGTGTCCCCATCACCGACTGGCTCGGCGGCCAGTTCGAGTACCTGGAGGCGGAGGACTACGACGGGCGCCTCCGCCTGGCGGAGGTGGAGCTCGTGTTCCGGGTGCTCCGACCCGAGGGCCGGGCGCCGCTCACCGCCACCCCGGGGTGGACGCCGCGCCCCGACGGGTTCTTCTTCGGGGGCACCGGCGGTGTGCTGGATCGGTTCAAGGAATACGCGGACATCGGCTTCGTCGCTGGCTACCGCAACGACTTCGTGGGGGTCCGCGTCGACCTGATCCGGTCCGACTGGTTCTACGACGAGAAGGTGGAGGGGGGGGCCGAGTACCGCCGCCATCCCCACACGATCAACGTCCAGACCTGGCTGCGCCTGCTCGAGGGGCGCATGCGTCTGTCGGCCTGGTACTCGAACGACACCCCCCTCGACCTCAGGATCCCCGCGGCGGACCAGTTTCGCCTCCGCTACCGGCAGGTGAGGGCGGGGGGCCGGCTGGCCTGGCACGTGGCACCCGGCCTGCGGCTCGATCTGTCGGGGTGGGGCGAGTGGACCCGCCGTCACCAGACCGAGGCCCTCGACCCCAGCCCCGAGGCGGACGTCGACCTCGAGCGCGAGGGCGGCTGGGTGCTCCTGCAGGTCGAGAAGGACGTGCCCCCGATCGTCGGCTCCTCCGCCTCCCTCCCCGCCGACACCTGGCTGTTCAACCTGTTCGTTCACCGGATCGACGAGCGCATCAACCGGCCCGCGGGCGCTGCGTTCCCCCGCGAGGTCATGCGGCGCAGCGAGGTCTACCCCGAGGTGGGCTACGTGTTCGCCCTGCCCAGCTTCGCCGACCAGGTGGGCTTCGGTGCCCGGCTCACCGCCGCGGCGGGCTTCCTGTCGATCCGTGAGATCAACCAGGACCACCCCCACCGGGTCTCGGAGCGGTTCCTCGCCAAGGTGCAGACCGGAGTCGAGCTCCACTTCCGCGACGGGCACGCCTTCGGGTTGCTGCAGCTGACCTGGCTGGTGAGCGAGCCCGCCTTCGGCGGCGGGAACGCGCAGGTGCAGATGACGTTCTGAGGCGAGGGTCAGCCCTTCAGCCCGTAGCGCTTGACCAGCTCCGAGCAGTAGCTGCGGTTGAGCCCCAGCGCGCGGGCGGCGGCGCTCACGTTGCCCCCCTGTCGCTGCAGGACCAGGGCCAGGTAGGTCTTGTCGAACAGGTTGCGCGCCTCCCGCAGCTCGAGCAGCGCGTCGCTGGGCAGGCGCAGCTCGAGCCCCAGCCGCTCGTCCTCGCCGCTGGCGGCCTGCCCCGGAGGCGCGCCGTCCGCGAGCTCCGCCTCCTCGGGGCCGGTGAGCACCAGGCGGGTAGCGTAGGCCTGCAGCTCGCGCACGTTGCCGGGCCAGGGATAAGCCTCCAGTCGGCGCAGCAGCTCGGGCGACACCGGCGGAGGCGGCGCCCCCAGGTCGGCCGCCGAGCGGCCGAGGAAGTGCTCGAGGAGCAGCGGCACGTCGCCGCGCCGCTCGCGCAGGGGCGGGACCCGCAGCTTGATCACCGTCAGCCGGTAGTAGAGGTCCTCGCGGAAGCGCCCCTCCCGCACCTCGGCCGCGAGGTCGCGGTGGGTCGCCGCCACGATCCGCGCGTCGACCTTGACCGTCCCCTCGCTGCCGACCGGCCGCACCTCGCGCTGCTCGAGCACCCGCAGCAGCTTGGCCTGCAGGTCGGCGTCCATCTCGCCGACCTCGTCGAGGAACAGCGTCCCGCCGCTCGCCAGCTGGAACAGCCCCGGGCGGGCCACGTCGGCGCCGGTGTAGGCGCCCTTGGCGTGGCCGAACAGCTCCGCCTCCCGCAGCCCCTCGGCCAGGGCGGCCATGTTCTCGGCCACGAACGGCCCCTCGGCCCGCGCGCTGCGCGCGTGCAGCGCCCGGGCCACCAGCTCCTTGCCCGTGCCGCTCTCGCCCTCGATCAGCACGGTGTGCTCGCCCGGGGCCACCCGATCGATCAGCGCCTGCAGCTGGCGGACCTGCGGGCTGTCGCCGAGGATCCGCGGCCCGCCTCGCTCGCGCAGGTCGGCGTCGCGCGCCTGGGCGTACAGGCGCTCGGCGCGGGCGCGCGCCTGCTGCTCCTCCTGATAGCGGGCGGCGTTGCGCAGCGGGGGCGCTACCAGCGCGGCCAGCGCCTCGGCCAGGCGCACCGCGGCGCCGCCGAACCGGCCGGGGCGGTCTGCCTCGAGATACAGGGTGCCGATCGGCGGGGCGTCGCCCCTCCCGGGGTCGAGCAGCGGCACGGCCAGGGCGGAGCGCACCTCCAGCTCCTGCACGCTGGCGCGCTCCTTGAACCGCTCGTCCTGCAGGCCGTCGCTCACCACCACCGAGCGCCGGGTGCGGGCCGCCTCCGCGGCGACCCCGCGGCTCACCTCGGGCGGCCGCGGCTCGGCGCCCGGCAGGCCGAAGGCGGACTCGCCGGCGTCGCTCAGCAGCAGGTGCGCGCGGTCGGCCCCGGTCGCGCGGGCGACCAGGTCGAGGGCCAGGCGGGCGGTGCCCGCCACGTCGAGCTCGGTGCCGAGGAGCGCGCTCACCACGTCCAGGGCCGGGAGGGTCAGCTCGGCCGAGGGGGGCGCCTCGATCAGCCCGCTGGAGGCGAGCAGGGTGCGCACCGCGTCCAGGGTCTCCGAGGCGCCGCCGGCGGGGGGCGCCGGGCCGGCGCCGGCCTCGGCCGCGAGCGGCTTGGCCTCGACCAGCCCCTGCGCCCGCGCCGCCAGGTACCGCGCCCGCGCCACCAGCGGGTCGGCCGGCGCGCCCCCCTGCGCGACCACTCGCTCGGCGAGGTCCGCCGCCTGCGCTCGCTCCGCCTCGGTGGGCGAACGATCGAGGGCCCGCTCCACGCAGGTCAAGGCCGCCTCGGCGTCGCCCCGCTCGAGGTTCATGCCGGCCAGGCGGAGGAGGAAGGAGGCTTGCTCGGAGCCGCTCACCAGGAGACTCTCTTGCCGAAGGGTGCCGGGGCACGTCGACCCTAACGCCGGCGCTGCGCGGCTGCCAGCCGAGCTGGTTGCGCGGGCGCCCGCTCCCGAGGGTGCGAGGCAGCAGGAGGAGCAGTGAGCAAGCAGCGGATGGCGGCGGCGGCGGTCCTGATCCCGTTCTTCGTCTACTCCTCGTACGTGACGGCGGTGGAGGGCTACGTCTCCTTCTTCACCCTCCCGCTCACCCACCCGATCTGGACGCAGGAGTTCCTCGACCTGTGCATCGCGCTCACCCTGGTGTGCGTGTGGATCGTGCGCGACGGCCGCCGCCGCGGCGCGCGGGTGTGGCCGTTCGTGGCGGCGACGCCGCTGCTCGGCAGCATCGCGCCGCTGCTGTACCTGGTCCTGCGGCCCGACGAGCCGGCGGAGGACTGAGCGGCGCGAGCCGGAGCGCGGTGGACCTGAAGACCGATCAGTAGCTGCGGCGGCGGAGCGGCCTGCCGGGCGGCGAGCTGTGGGTGCTCGGGCAGCGCAAGCTGTGGCGCGGTCGGCCTCGAGGGGAGCTCGTCAGCGCGGCGGGTTCGCGCCCAGCAAGCGCTCCACCAGCGCGGGCAGCTCCCGGTCGTCGGGGTGGCGCGCCAGGTGCGCCGCGAGGTGCGGCTCCGCCCGGCGGCGGCGGCCGAGGGCGGCCCAGTACAGGGCCTCCAGGCGGTCCTCAACCGGGGCGAGCAGCGGCCGGATCCGCGGCGCGTCGAGGAGGGTGCGGGCCGCCGCCGCCTCGCCGCTGCGGATCAGGGCCTCGATCCGCGCCGCGTAGGCCGGGGTGAGGGCGCGGGAGGCCGCGGGGCGC
>JAWLGW010000526.1:0-5385 GCA_041690735.1 Planctomycetota bacterium | reverse complement strand
GCGCTGGACCGCGCCCGCCGCGGCGCACAGGCCCTGGCGGCGCGGGTGCCCCGCGCCGACCGCGCCCGGCGTCGCGGCGTGGAGCGGCTCCGCGCGCGGGTGTCGGCGTGGGAGCGCCGCTACGTCGCCGCGCTGGCGGCCGCGCCCGCGCCGCAGCCTGGCCGACGGCTGGTCGAGGGCCTGGGGCGAGACCTCGCCGCGCTCGCGCCTGCCGCCGAGCCCGGGGCAGCGGGGGCGCTGGCGCAGGTCGTCGGGCGAGCGCGGACCGGCGAGCGGGTCACGGCGGTCGTGTTCGTGGCGCTCGCCCTGCTGGCGGCGCTGGCCACCCTGCGGCAGCTGCTCGGGCTGGAGCGGGTGATCGAGGCCGAGCGGGCCGCGCGCCCGGCTGGGCGCCGCGCGGTCGCGGCGGGGGGCGACTGACGCGCCGGTGGCACGGCGGTCGCGCGTCCGCTGGCCGGGAGGCAGCGTGGCACGAAGGAGGAGGAGGCGGCGGCGCGGGGGAGGCGACCCGCTCGAGCGGGCCGCCGCCCGCCTGGGCGTGAAGCGGCTGCGGGCCGAGCAGCGGCGCGCGATCGAGGCGGTCCTGGCGGGGCGCGACGCGCTGGTGGTGCTGCCGACGGGCTACGGCAAGTCGCTGATCTACCAGGTGCCCGGACTGGTGGGCGAGCGGCCGGTCGTGGTGATCTCGCCCCTGATCGCGCTCATGGCCGATCAGGAGCAGAAGCTGCAGGCGCGCGGCGTCCCCGTCGTCCGCCTCGACAGCACACTCCGCGCCGCGGCGCGCCGCGAGGCCCTGGCGCGGATCGCCGCGGGGGGGAAGCTCATCGTGCTCACCACCCCCGAGACGCTGGTCTCGGAGGCCGCCGCCGAGGTCCTGCGGGCGGGGCAGCCCTCGCTGCTGTGCGTGGACGAGGCGCACTGCATCTCGGAGTGGGGGCATGACTTTCGCCCGGCCTACCTGCAGATCGCCGCGGCCCGCGAGGCGCTGGGGATCCCGGTCACCCTCGCCTTGACCGCCACCGCCACGCCGCGCGTGCGCGAGGACGTCAAGCAGCGGCTCGGCCTGCGCGATCCCCTCGAGGTGGTGGCCCCGCCCCACCGAGAGAACTTGCGCCTCGCAGCCCGGGTGGCGCCGGGCGACCACAAATACGACGCCCTCGCCCGCCTGATCCGGCGGCTGCAGCGGCCGGGGATCATCTACTGCGCCACCACCCGCGCCGTCGACGGGGTCCACGGCGCGCTGCAGCGGACCCGGGTGCCGGTCGAGCGCTACCACGGCGGCATGAGCGCCGGCGAGCGCGACACCGCGCAGCGGCGGTTCATGCGGCGGGGCCGAAAGGCGCTCATGGTGGCCACCAACGCCTTCGGCATGGGGATCGATAAGGCGGACATCCGGACCATCATTCACTTCCAGACGCCCGGCTCCCTGGAGCAGTACGTGCAGGAGGCGGGGCGCGCCGGGCGCGACGGCAAGACCGCCGACTGCGTGCTCCTGTTCGACCCCCAGGACCTCGACATCCAGGAGCACCTGCAGCGGAGCGGTCGCCCGCGGCCGGCCGAGCTGCGGCGGGTGGCCGCCGCGCTGGCCGCCTGGGGCGACGAGGGCCGCCCCGCCACCGCCCGCGAGGTCGCCCTGTCGGCGGGGGCGCGGATCACCGCCACCCAGTCGCTGTTCGTGGAGCTCGAGCGGCTGGGGCTGCTGGCGCGGGCGGAGGGGCGGCGCTACCGCGCCACCGCCCCCGCCGCTCGCCTGCAGGAGACCGTGGACGGACTGGCGGCGCGCTACGAGACCCAGCGGCTGCAGGACGCCGAGCGCCTGGAGGCCATGGCGGCCTACGCCCAGGCCGAGGAGTGCCGGAGCGCGTTCATCCGCCGCTGGTTCGGCGAGGAGGACCCGCCGCGCTGCGGCCGCTGCGACTGGTGCCGCTTCGAGCAGGCGGAGCGGGCCGAACAGGCGCAGGGACAGCCCCGCGGCGCCCGCGGCCGCAGGCGTCGCCGGCGCCAGAAGAAGAAGGGGCAGCGCGAGGCGCCCTCCGGGCGGTGAGCGGGCGCGGTGAGGGACCTCACCGTCGCTCTCGCGCAGCGAGACGCCGTGGTCAGCCTCCCCGCGCGCCCCTACAATCCCGGCGACCTCGGGAGGACCCCATGCGCAGCTCGCTCCTCGTCGCCGTCGCCGCCTTGCTGTTCGCCGCCGCGCCCGCCCGAGGGGAGGTGATCGCCCGCGAGGGCGACGGCTTCCTGGAGCGGCGGTCCGACGGCAGCCTGGTCCTGCACCTGCGCGGCGCGCCCTACGCCATGGGCTTCCAGCACGGGCGCCTCCTGCGCGAGCAGGTGCGCCAGAACGCCGAGCGGATCGCGGACAACAAGGGGGAGCTGGGCAAGAAGACCGAGTACCAGGCCTACCTGCTCATGCGGCCCATGATGCACGAGCTCCTGCGGCCGCACGTCCCGGCGCGGTTCCAGGAGGAGATGCGGGGCCTCGCCGACGGGGCCGGCCTCGAGTACGAGGTGGTGGAGGCGGCCAACCTGTTCCCGGCCGCCTTCCACTGCAGCGGGATCGCGCTGCGCGGGGAGGCCACCGTCGACGGGTCGCTGTACCACGTGCGGATCCTCGACTACATGACGCGCCTGGGCCTGCAGGAGGCCGCGGTGACGATCGTGCAGCAGCCCGAGGGGCGCCGCGCCTGGATCAACGTGGGCTTCGCCGGGTTCATCGGCTCGGTCACCGGCATGAACGAGGCGCAGGTCGCGATCGGCGAGATGGGCGGCCGCGGGCTGGGCCACTGGGACGGGGTGCCCATGGCCTTCCTGATCCGCGACGCGCTCGAGCGGGCGGGGACCCTCGAGGAGGCCCTGGAGGTCTTCCGGAGCTCGGCCCGCACCTGCGAGTACTACTACGTGATCTCCGACGGCAAGTCCCGCGACGCGGTCGGGATCTGGGCTACGCCCGAGCACCTCGAGACCATCGCGCCGGGCGAGAGCTACGCCCTGTTCGAGGGCATGCGCCCCCGCGCCGGCGCCGCGGGGGGCAAGGCGTTCGCGCGCGGGCTGAAGGTCGACGCCGGGGAGCACCGGGTCCTGTTCAAGGGGCAGGGCGGCGTGGAGGGCTTCATCGCGCTCCAGCCCAAGGACGCCCTGGTGATCTCGGGCTACGACCGCTACCAGCACTTCATCGAGCGGCTCATGCCCCGCTACGGCGAGGTCGACGCGCCGGCGCTGATGGAGATGGTGAAGCGGCCCGTCTCCATGAAGAGCAACCTGCACGTGGCGATCTTCCACCCCGAGACCCTCGAGGTGTGGGTGGCGGTCGCCGCCAGCGACGGCACCCCGGCCTGCGAGCAGCCCTATGTGCGGTTCTCGCTGCGCGAGGCGCTGGACGCCTCCCGCGCCAAGTAGCCGCTCACTCCGTCGCAGAGACCTGCAGCGCCGGGCCGTGCTCGTGCTCGTCGCGCCGGGGGAAGCGCCCGTCGGCGAACCGGCGGATGAACTCCCAGTGGCAGGCCACGCCGATCAGGACGCACAGGTGGAACAGCTCGTGCGGTCCGAGGACTCCCGGCGCCAGGGTGGGCCAGCGGGCGAACTCGAGCACCGCGCCGACGGTGTAGGCGACGCCGCCGCCGAGGAGGGGGCGCAGGAGATGCCAGCCGTACAGGCGCAGCACGCGCTGCCCCGACAGGACGCCGATCCAGCCCATGCCCAGGTAGAAGCTGAGGCCGACCGCCTCCGAGACCTGCTCGAAGAAGAACGTCTTGAGGATGATCCCCGCCAGGGCGAGGGACCAGATCCCCACGATCATGCCCCACCGCCAGGGACCCCGGAACAAGATCGCGTGGCCGGCGGTGAAGGTGCCCGCGATCAGGGCGAAGATCGCCGCGTGGTCGAGGCGCTGCATGAGCTCGCGGGCCGGCGTCGCATGGGGCAGCAGGTGGTAGGTGCCGCTCATGATCAGGAGCAGCACCGAGCTGGCGCTGAACACCGCCAGCGCCGCGACCCGGCCGCGGCAGCCGCGCCCCAGCCAGATCAGATAGGGCGCCAGCAGCGCGAACAGGAGCGCCCCCAGCAGGTGGCTGATCGAGCTGAACGGGTCCGTGAAGCCGGGGATCGACAGGATGGGATCGACGGCGGCGAGGTGGTCGTGGGGATGCACGGACTCATGGTAGGACAAACCCCTGCCCGCTCCCACGTCAAGGTAAAGTCAGCTGCGTCAAGATCGCGTCACGCCGTGCAACGGTTCGGTCGCCCGGGGCGTGGGCCCGAACGCGCTGCCCGCGCGGAGTTACAGTTGCCCCCATGATCCGCTCCGACCGCTCTGGCCTCCTCGATGCTGCCCCGCTGACGCCGCCCGACCTCGGCTTCGACGGCGCGCCCCCGGCCACCCTGGGGGAGCTGGTGGCGCTGCGCGCCGCCCGCGACCCCGACCGCACCTTCGTCACCTACCTGGCCGACGGGGACCGCGACGAGCGCCCCCTCACCTGCGGGCAGCTGCAGGAGCGCGCCCTCGCGGTCGCCGGCGCCCTCACGCAGCGCGGGGGCGCGCCGGGCGACCGGGTGCTCATCATGCTCCCGTCGGGCCTCGACTTCGTGGAGGCCTTCTTCGGGGTCTCCCTGGCGGGCATGGTGCCGGTGCCGGTCTACCCGCCGGCGCGCCTCGACCGCCTCGAGCACTACCTGCGGACCCTGGCGGCGATCGGCGACACCGCGGCCTGCCGCGCGATCGTGATCGACGACCGGCTGGTCCCGCTGGTCGGCAAGCAGCTCACCGCTCAGGGCCAGCTGCTGGTGACCGATCGGCAGCTGCGCGCCGCGCGCGCGCCGGGCGAGGCGTACCCGCTGAAGCCCGCCTTCCTGCAGTTCACCTCGGGGACCACCAGCCAGCCGCGCGGCGTGGTCCTCCTCCAGGAGCAGATCCTCGCCCAGCTGGCGGCCTACGCCGAGGCGCTGCGGGTGAGCCCCGGCGAGGTCGTCGTCAGCTGGCTGCCGCTGTACCACGACCTCGGCCTGATCGGGAAGGTGCTGGCCTCGCTGTACGCCGGCGCGCATCTGGTGTTGCTGTCGCCGATCGACTTCCTGCGCGACCCCCTCACCTGGCTGCGGGCGATCAGCCGCTACCGCGGCGTCCACTCGGCGGCGCCCAACTTCGCCTTCGACCTGGCGGTCCGGCGCTGTCCAGCCGCGCGCCTGGAGGCCGAGGGGATCGACCTGTCGTCGCTCGACAACATGGGCATGGGCGGCGAGCCCGTGTCGTGGGCGACGGTGGAGCGGTTCCGGACGCACTTCGCCCCCTTCGGGTTCCGGGGGGAGGTGCTCAACCCGTGCTACGGGCTGGCCGAGAACACCCTGGTGGCGACGGGCCACGGGCGCGGGCAGCCGCTCCGCACCGTGACG
>JAWLGW010000525.1:0-5395 GCA_041690735.1 Planctomycetota bacterium | reverse complement strand
CGTTCGCCACCAACACCCGCAGCTCCTCGAGGGCGAGCGGCTTGCAGGCGTAGTGGAAGGCGCCCAGCTTCATGGCCTCGACGGCGTGCTCCACCGACGAGTGAGCGGTCAGCATGACCACCGGCGGGTCGGGGTCGATCCGCCGCATCTGCTCCAGCAGGTCGAGGCCGTTGCCATCGGGGAGGGAGTAGTCCAGGAGCACCACGTCGATGTCGTGGTCGCGGAAGCTGGTCATGGCCGCCTTGGCGGCGCCGGCGGTGACGACGCGGTACTCGTCGTCTAGGAGCTGGCGCAGCGCCTCCTGGACCAGCAGGTCGTCGTCGACCACCAGCACCGTCAGCATGAGACGCCCGGCGCCGTTGCCGCTCTCCGCGCCGCTGCGGGCTGCCACGTCGCGCGCCGTGCCCCGGCGTCCGCTCACCAGCTCACCGATTCCCGCGCGCCCGTTCCCGGTTCCGTTCTCGATCATGCGTCCCCCCCGGGACAAGCCCTAGCTGAAGTCCTCGTCCTGCCTCGGCGCCGCCGCGGGCCCGCGCAGGGCCTTACGTTTACGACGCTTCGATCCCCGTCGTGCCGGCAGCCTCGATGCCCTCTCCACCGCGGCGTTATAAGGGCGCCCATGAGCTCCACCCGCGTGCTCGGCCTGGCCCTCTCCGATCCCCTCGCGGCTCGCGCCCGCGAGCGGCTCGCGACGCTGCGTGAGCTCGGGGGCGTGGACGTGCGCTCGCTGCCCGCCGACCCCGATGGCCGGGCGCCCGACGCCTGCCTGATCGGGGACCCCCGCAACGTGGCGCGCATGGTGCGGACCTGGGGAGCTCCCGTGGTGTGCGTGCTCGACGAGGACGACGCCGAGCTGGCGGACGTGGCGGTGGCCTCGGGGGCCCGCGACTGCCTGTCCATGACCGACCCCACCTGGCGGTGGTCCGCGACCCTGCAGAGCGTGCTCGACGTGGGGCTCGAGATGCGCTCGCCCGCCCTGGCGCTGGCGCGCACCGAGGGGCTGCTCAACCGGGAGCTGTGCCGGCTGGTCGGCCACGAGCTCGGCAACCAAATGAACGGGGTCGGCACCGCCCTGCAGGTGCTGCTGCGCGAGCTGGCCCCCGACTCCCGCGGGCGGGCGCTCGGCGAGGCGGCCCTCAGGAGCATTCGCGAGACCAACACCCGGCTGCGGCTGTACCTGCAGGGGCTGCGGGGACACCCTCCGCTCCGCGCCGCGGTCCCGGTCGGCGAGGTGCTGGAGGCGGCCAACGCGCTGCTGGTGGCGGCGGGCAGGCCGCGCACCGTCGCGCGCGGCGAGTGGCCCTCGACGGACCTGGTGCGCGTCGACCGCGACCTGCTGCGCGTCGCCCTGTTCGTGCTGCTCGACCTGGCGCCGGTGCACGCCGAGGTGAAGATCGAGGGCGAGCTGGCGGAGGGGCGGCTGCGGGTGAGCTCTCCCAGCTGGGTCACCTCCGGCGTCGAGGACGACCCCGAGTCGACGCTGCGGCTCGACCTCGTCCGGCGCGCGGTCACCGACGCCGGCGGCCGCCTGTCGTTCGGCGACGGCGGGCAGCAGCTGCTCGCCCTGCCCCTGGCCTGAGCGGTCCCCCCCGCCGCGCTCACTCCTCGGGCTCCTTGGGCACGGTGACCGAGAAGCAGCTGCCGCGGGGGGTCGCCTCCACCCACACGCTGCCGCCGTGAGCCTCGGCGATCCGCCGCACGATCGCGAGCCCGACGCCCGTCCCTTCGGCGGAGGTCGCGCCGCCGCGGCGGAAGATCGCGAAGATCTGCTCGCGGTCCGCGGGGGGGACCCCCGGGCCGTTGTCCTCGATCTGCAGCTCCCACACGTCGCCGCGGTCGAGGCACCGGACCCACACGCGCCCGTCCGCCTGGTCGTTGTATTTGAAGGCGTTGTCGAGGAGGTTCTGGAGGAGCTGCCTCAGCTGCAGGCTGCGGTAGCGGACGGTCGGGAGCGACGGCTCGACCTCGACCCGCACGTGCGGCGGGACCTCGAGCACGTCGAGCACGTCGGCGACGAGCTCGGTGAGGTCCACCTCCTCGAGGGCCACGTCCTCCACGCCCAGGCGGGAGTAGGCCAGGACCCCCTCCACCAGCTGACCGGCGCGGCGCACCCGCTCCTCGAGCAGCTGCACGAGCTGGCGCGCGTCCGGACCGAGCTCGTCGGCGTGGTCCTCGCGGAGCCACTGGACCAAGGACCCGAGGTTGCGCATCGGCGCGCGCAGGTCGTGGGAGGCCACGCTCACGAACTCGAGCAGGTGACGCCGCTCGCGCTCCCGCCGCTCGCGCTCCCGCGACAGCTCGGACAGGAGCGCGCCGGTGTCGCTCCGGCCGAGGGCGGCGGTGGCGGCGACGCGCCCGACGGTCGGGAGGACGTCCTCGCTCAGCTCGCGCGCGATCCGCCGCTGGGCGCGGCTCCAGACCGCCGCGCCGTCCTCCGTCGGCCGGCGGAAGAACGCCAGCCACCCGCGCTCCGGCAGCGGCACCGCCAGGAAGTGCGAGCTCGGCGCGGCGTCCTCGGAGGCGGCCGACGTCCCTTCCTGGACGCGGCGCTCGGAGCCGAGCTGGGCCAGCAGCTCCCCGAGGATCTCCGCGCGGGGGACGTCGCCCACCGTGCAGCAGGTGCGCGGCGTCCACAGGGCGAACCCGTCGTTGGGGATCATGCGCTGCAGGCTGAACAGGGCCCCGGCGAGGGTCCGCTCCAGCGACCGCTCGCGCGCCGCGGCCTCGACCAGGTGCAGGTAGCTCGAGCGGAGGGAGAGCGCCTGCAGGAGCTCCTCCTGCTCGGCCAGCTGGTCCAGCCTGCGCGCCGCCGCCCGCACCAGCAGCTCGACCTGGCGGCGCGCCGCTCCGGTGAGGGCGGGACCGGTGGCGACGAGCACCCCCGTGGCCGGCCCCAGGGGGACCACCGCAGCCGCGCTCGCGCCGCGCCGCTGCAGCTCCGCCGCCAGGGCGAGGGAGGGCATGCGCAGGCGGGCGCGACTCAGGTCGAGCTCCTCGTCCAGGACGCCATCGGTCCCGACGAGGCGGGTCGCCGGCGCCGTCAGGTCGGACACGACCAGCGGCGCCCGCACCCAGCCCGCGTCGGACTCCATCGCGACGCGAGGGAGGGCGCCGAGCCGGGCCAGCTCGCGCTGCAGCCAGCGCGCGATGGCGGTCGCGTCCGAGATCTCGCCGACCGCCTGGCAGGCGACCCAGCACCGCTCGGCCTGCGGCAGGGGCACCGCCGGCTCCACCTCGAGCAGCGTCTTCTGGTCGCCGGTGCGCAGGATCGTGCCCCAGCAGGGCCGCCCTGTGCTCCGGACCACCAGCTCGACGTGCAGGGGATCTCGCGGCTCGAGCCGCCACACCGCCGCGTCCGTCGCCTCGAACAGGTCGGCGGCGCTGGCCCCGGCGCTGGCCTCGAGGTCGATACCGAGGGCCTGGGCGGCGTTCTCGGTCACGCCCTCCACCCGGGCCGCTCGACCGAGCACGAACAGCGCCCCGTGTGCCTGGAGCAGCCCGGGCTGATACGTCACCGTGCGCTGGGGCTGCTGGTGGGTAAGCATGGTCAGCGGGACCGGGGGGGGCGGGAGAAGGGAGACGGGCGCCCCGCTCGCGTCGCAAAGCGCGCACCTTCAGGGGGACCTGTTGGAATACGACGAGTTGCGCCCCCTGGGCGCCGGCAGGCACGCTTCTCGATCGGGGGATTTCCCCCGACCGGTACGCCAGCACACCCCGCTGGTGCCCTCTGTGGGGGGAAATGCGCGAAAGATCCCGCATGGGCCATATCACCCATTATGGGTTATTTCACGCGGCAGGGTCTTCGGGGTGCGCGCGGCGACAGCGGTGGACCGCCTGCAGGAGCCGGCCGCCGGGCGCGCATGGCCTGCGCTACCCGCTCCAGGTCGTGCCTCGGTCACTCGCGCTGTGCGCGCTCGCGCTCGCGCTCGTGGTCGTGGTCGTGGTCGACCACGACCGCGAGCCGGGGATGCCTCGAGCGCCCTGGCGCTGGCCGCTCGACTGCGACCCGATGGGGTGGTCATGGACGCCATCGTGGGCGGAGGTGCCGAACGCACGTCATCGGCCTCTCCATGCAGGCGCGGCGAGGAGCGACGAGAATGCTGGAGCCGTTTCTGGGCCCGTCCTAAGGTCGGGGTGCGGAGCGGTGGCGATGGCTGGCGCAGGGCCGCTGGGTCGTCGCGCCGCGACGAGGTAGGCTGCTCCAAGGCGCCAGCGGACGGCGGTGAGGGGGATCGATCCATGCACGGATACGACCACGAGGCGGTCGGGCGAGGGTGCTTCCGCCCCGCTCGGGGAGCGACCCTCGAATACACCGACACGGCGCGGCCCATCGAGATCCCGCTCGAGCGCGGCGGGTTCGTGGGCGCCTACTGGTGCGGTCCGCTGACCGGCGCTCCGGTGCTGCTGGTGTTCGGCTCCGGCGACGCGGTGATCTCGGAGCTGCTCGACGTGTGGCCGGGGCTGGCGCGCGAGGCCGAGGCGAACCTGCTGCTCGTCGACGACCCCGGCTTCGGCAGCAGCCCGGGCCGCCCCACCTTGAGCGGCTGCTGCGAGGCTGCCTGCGCCGCCCTGCGCTACCTCGCGGATCGACCGCTCGACGAGGTGCCGGCGCTGGTGGTGCTCGGCCGCGCCCTGGGCTCCGTGTTCGCCCTGCACGCGGCGAGCGTCTGCGCATCGCGCCGGATCCGCGGTCTGGTGCTGGAGAGCGGGATCGACGACCTCGCCGCGTGGCTCCGTCCTCGCGTGGACTGGGAGGACTCCGGCCTCGACGCCGAGGCGGTGCTGGGGGAGGTCGCCCAGGACTTCGACCACCGCGAGCTGCTGGGGGGGCTGAACGTCCCGACCCTGGTGCTGCAAGCGACCGTCGCCAGCCCTACCCCGATCGCCTCGGGCGAGAGCCTGGCGGCCTGGTCCGGCGGCGAGCTGGTCCTGCTGGAGCGGGGCGACCGCGACGAGGTGCCGCAGCTCAACCTCGTCGAGTACCGCCGACAGCTGCGCGACTTCGTCCGCTCCGTGACCGCCGGCGCCGCGGACGAGGTCGAGTAGCCCGCTCACCGTCCGCCGGGCGGCGGTCCGAAGCTCAACCTCGCCTGGAACTGCGCCCCCGCCACCGCGGCCGCCGAGGCCTGCTGCGCGGCGACCGCCTGCCGAGCCCGGGCCGCCGCGAGCTGCGTCCGGAGCGCGTCGCGCTCGGCGCGGGCGATCGCCGCCGCGTCGGCCGTGGCCTCGATCTGCGCGCTGACCTGCCGGGCCCGCTCCTCGGCGTCGGCGAGCGCGCGCTCCAGGCGGGCGGTTCGGGTCCGGGCCGCCTCCAGCGCGGCGGTGGCGGCGGCGAGGTCGTCCTGGAGGGCGCGGGCGCGGGCCCGCTCCTGAGCGAGCGCGGCGTCCAGCAGGC
>JAWLGW010000524.1:2295-5398 GCA_041690735.1 Planctomycetota bacterium | reverse complement strand
GGCGACGACCGAGGGGGACCGCCTGCAGGCCGCGGGCGATCTGCGCGCGGCCGTGACGGCCTGGACCGAGGCGCTGGCCCGGGTCGAGACGCCGGCGGAGCAACAGGCCCTGGCCTCGCGACTGGAGGCAGCCCACCGCCGTCTGGCCTGGCGCCGAGCCGGTCCGACGCTGGCGATCGCGTCGCTGGCCGCCGTCGCCACCTTCGCCGTCGGGGTGACGCTCAGTCGGCGGGCCGAGGCGCGCCGCGGCGAGGACGCGGCGGCCGCGCTGAGCGAGGCACGGGGGCTGGCGGACGAAGCCACGCAGGTCCAAGCCGGCGTCGCGGCGCTGGCGCAGGTCGCGCGACGGCATCGCGGCAGCGAGGCGGCGCGCGAGGCCGAGCGCCAGGCGCAGGTGCTGGCGGAGTGGGGACGGAGCGCCGCCGAGGCGGGCGCCGCGGCCGAAGGGCTCGCCGCGGCGGGCGACCCCCAGGAGGCCCTGCGCCGACTGGAGGCGGTGCCCCCCTGTCCGCTGCCCGCCTCGCGCGCCGCGCGCGCCTTCGCGGCCACCCGGGAGCGGGTCGCCGACGCCGCCGACCTGGGCCGGGCGGGGAGGGCCCTGGAGGAGCGCGACTACCCGCGCGCCGAGGCCGCCTTCGCGCTCCTCGCCGAGCGCCACCCGGCGGCGAGACGCGGCTTGGCAGCGGCCCGCTTCGGGCGCCTCTCGCAGGAGGGCGAGCGCGCGCTGGAAGCGGGCGATCTGCCCGCGGCGCTAACCGCCTTGACCGCCGCGAACCGCTGGGCCGCCCGCGCGGGCCAGGAGCCCCACCCGCTGGACGCGCTGGCTGCGCGCTGGCGCGAGGCGCGTCGCCTGACCGCCCGACTGGCCCTGGCCCGCGCGGCCGCGGCCCTGGCCGACGAGGACCCGGCGGCGGCCCGGCGCGCCCTGGCGGTCGAGCACCTGCCCGACGACCCGGCGCTGCGCGAGCTGCTGACCGCCCTGCGGGCGCTGGCGGGGGAAGGCCTGCCGCCCGGCATGGCGCTGGTGCCGGGCGGCCGATTCCCCCGCGGCGATCTGGGCGCGCCCGACGAGCTGCCCCTGGCCCTGATCGAGGTCGCTCCCTTCCTGATCGACCGGCGCGAGGTAAGCCGCGGCGAGTACTCCGCGTTCCTCACGGCCACGGGCCACACCGCGCCGCCAGGCTGGCACGTCCCCACGCCTGGCGAGGGGGGCGATCCGGTCACCGGCGTGAGCTGGGCCGACGCGCAGGCCTACGCCTCCTGGGCCGGCAAGCGCCTGCCGACCGAGACGGAGTGGGAGGCGGCCGCTCGCCTGGAGCGGGTGGAGCTGGCCGACCTCCAGGCGGTCGCGGGCCGGGAGCGGTTCGAGCGGGCCTGGGGCGAGGCGCTGGCGGAGGTGAACGAGGTGCTGGCGACGCGGTGGCGCGCGGTCGCCGCTGGCGAGGCGACGCCGCCGGAGGACGCGGGCGACCTCGACCTGTCGGGCCCCCTCCACCCGGTGCTCGGCGAGGAGGAGGTCACCGTCTCTCCCGTCGCGGCCCTGGCCCTGCTGACCGCGCGCCGCTGGCCCTGGGGCGGCTTCTTCGACGCGGACCGGTGCTCGCTGGGCGGCGCGGTGCCTCGGGCACCCCCGACCGGCGGCGTCAGCCCCTGGGGCGTGCTGGCCCTCGCGGGAGGGGTCGCCGAGTGGACCGCCAGCGAGTACCTGCCCTACGCCGGCCCCCTCGCCGCCCCCCACCAGGGCAAGGGCCGCCGGGTGGTGCGGGGCGGCTCCTTCCGCAGTCTGGCCGGCGACGTCCGCAGCGCGGCCCGCGCGGCGTACGACCCGGGGGTGCGGTTCGACGATGTGGGGTTCCGGTGCGTGAAGGACGTGGTCGGCGAGAGGAGACCGCCAAGCGAGGCTCATCGCCCACAGGAGGAGCGACGCCAAGGACGCCGAACTCATTGACCGCTACGGCGCCAAGAACGCCCAGACAGGCAGCTGTCGCCGCCGCGGGCGACCTCCTCGGTCCCTGGCGATCGCTGTCTCGTTCACCGACCACGCGTGCCAGTTCAGGCTGAGCTGGCTGGCAGGATCGCCGTCGACCCGATGCAGCACCGGCACGTGGAGCTGGTCGTTCTCGCGGTCGATAACGCGAGTCGTGACGCCGAGCGCGAAGTCCGGCAGCGACTGTCACCGGTGCCAAGCCACTCGTGCTCGTTGCTTCCCACGAACCAGGTGCGGCGCGTGGGCTGTCCTCGCCCGGTGAGGAGCTCGACCTGCGGTCTCATCGGCTTCTCGTCGAATCGCTCGACGGCGTTGGCGATCGGGTCATGCTCTTGCAGCTTCGGGAAGAGGCTGCGGAAACGACCCCAGCCCCGGGCGACAGCTGACCTTCTTGGCGATCTCGACGCCTTGGCGGTCCGATCCCTCCGCGTCTCCCTCGCGCTCCCCACTCGGATCCGACCTCTCCCTCCCACCTCGCCGTCGTTGACGCCCACGCCGCCCTCCGCTAGCGTTCGGCTCCCCCAAACCGGCGGAGGACCCCATGGATCAGGCGCTGCTCGACCGACTGGCACAGGAGACCGAGGGGCTCCGCGAGGCGGGCCTGTTCAAGGCCGAGCGGGTGCTGACCTCGCCGCAGCGCGGCGGGATCGAGGTCGAGGGGGGCAAGCAGGTCCTCAACTTCTGCGCCAACAACTACCTGGGCCTGTCGGACCACCCGGCGCTGATCGCCTCGGCCAAGGCGGCGCTCGACCGGTGGGGGTTCGGCATGTCCTCGGTCCGGTTCATCTGCGGCACTCAGGCGGTGCACCGCGACCTGGAGCGGGCCCTGAGCGAGTTCCTGCGCACCGAGGACACGATCCTGTACTCGTCCTGCTTCGACGCCAACGGCGGGCTGTTCGAGACGCTCCTCGGCCCAGAGGACGCGGTGATCAGCGACGCGCTCAACCACGCCAGCATCATCGACGGGATCCGCCTGTGTAAGGCGAAGCGCCTCCGCTACGCCAACGACGACATGGCCGACCTCGAGGCCAAGCTGAAGGAGGCGGACGCCGCCGGGGCGCGCACCAAGCTGATCGCCACCGACGGCGTCTTCTCCATGGACGGGATCATCGCCGA
>JAWLGW010000524.1:0-2285 GCA_041690735.1 Planctomycetota bacterium | reverse complement strand
CCGACCTCGAGGCGATCTGCGACCTCGCCGACCGGTACGGCGCTTTGGTCATGGTCGACGACTCCCACGCGGTCGGCTTCATGGGTGACCACGGCCGGGGGAGCCACGAGTACCGCGACGTGCTGGGGCGGATCGACATCATCACCGGCACCCTGGGGAAGGCCCTGGGCGGCGCCTCGGGCGGCTACACCTCGGGGCGCAAGGAGATCGTGGCCTGGCTGCGCCAGCGCTCGCGCCCGTACCTGTTCTCGAACTCGCTGGCCCCGGTGATCGCCGCCACCTCCCTCGACGTGCTGAAGCTGCTCGCCTCCGAGGAGGGCGCCCGGCTGCGGGCCCGCCTGCGCGAGAACGGGCAGACCTTCCGGACCGAGCTGGAGCAGCTGGGCTTCGACCTCGTCCCGGGCGAGCACCCGATCATTCCGGTCATGCTGGGCGACGCCAAGCTCGCCTCCCGCATGGCGGACCGCCTGCTGGAGGAGGGGATCTACGTGATCGGCTTCTCCTATCCGGTCGTCCCGCAGGGGCAGGCCCGGATCCGCGTGCAGATGTCCGCCGCCCACGAGCCCGCCCACATCGAGCAGGCCGTGGCCGCCTTCGCCAAGGTGGGCCGCGACCTGGGGGTCGTCCAGTGAGCCTGCCCGCCACCATGAAGGCCCTGGTCAAGGCGCGCCCCGAGCCGGGCCTGTGGCTGGAGGAGGTGCCGGTCCCCGAGGTGGGCCCCAACGACCTCCTGGTCAAGGTGCGCAAGGCCGCGATCTGCGGCACCGACCTGCACATCTACAACTGGGACCACTGGGCCCAGCAGACCCTCTCGGTGCCCCTGGTGGTGGGCCACGAGTTCATGGGCGAGGTCGTGGCCGTGGGCTCCCACGTGGAGGGGTACGCCGTCGGCGACCGGGTGTCGGGCGAGGGGCACGTCACCTGCGGCCACTGCCGCAACTGCCGGGCGGGGAAGCGCCACCTGTGCCGCAACACCCGGGGGGTGGGGATCCACCGGGACGGCTGCTTCGCCGACTACCTGTCCCTGCCCGCCTCGAACGCCTTCCGGGTCCCCGCCAAGGTGCCCGACGAGATCGCCTCCTTCCTCGACCCGCTGGGGAACGCCGTCCACACCGCCCTGTCGTTCGACCTGGTGGGCGAGGACGTGCTGATCACCGGCGCCGGCCCGATCGGCTGCATGGCGGTCACGATCGCCAAGCACGTGGGCGCCCGCAACGTGGTGATCACCGACGTCAACGACTACCGGCTGGAGCTGGCCAGGGCCATGGGAGCCGACCGGGTGGTCCGCTCGGCGCGTGAGGACCTGCGCGACGTCATGCGCGAGCGCGGCATGACCGAGGGGTTCGACGTGGGCCTCGAGATGAGCGGCCACCCGGCCGCCTTCCGCGAGCTGCTGGCCGCCATGAACCACGGCGGCCACGTGGCGCTGCTGGGGATCCCCGAGGACGAGCTGGCGATCGACTGGAACCAGGTGATCTTCAAGGGCCTGACCCTCAAGGGGATCTACGGGCGGGAGATGTTCGAGACCTGGTACAAGGTCTCGGCCCTGCTCCAGAGCGGGCTGGACGTGAGCCAGGTGCTCACCCACCGCTTTCCCCGCGACCGATTCGAGGAGGCGTTCGACACGATCCGGGCCGGCCGCTGCGGCAAGGTGATCCTCGACTGGCAGGAGTGAGTCAGGCTCCGTCGCTGTACTCCTGGTAGATCACGCTCCCGCACGACTTGCAGTGCGAGGCGTCCCGATCGTGGCGGCGCAGGCCGCAGGCGGGGCAGATCACGTCCACCTTGTTGGTGTCGTACACGATCGTGCGGGCCAGGGTGGTGAGCTGCCAGGGGATCACCACCACCCCCACCAGGATCATGATGATCGTGACCGCGCGGCCCTCCACGGTGACCGGCGTGATGTCGCCGAAGCCGACCGTGGTGAGGGTGACCACGGCGAAGTAGATCCCGTCGAACAGGGTGCGGAAGCGGTCCGGAGCGACGCCGTGCTCGAGCTCGTACAGGACCCCGCCGGTGATGAACACGATGCAGAACACCGTGAACAGGATCCGCAGCATCAGCAGGTGCTCGGGGAGGACCGTGCCGAAGAAGAACTCCTTGCGCTGCACCAGGCGCAGCAGGCGCAGGATCCGGAACAGGCGCAGCACCCTGAAGAAGGCCAGGTGGGCCGGCAGGAAGAGGGGCAGGATCGCCACCAGATCGACCAGCGCCATGGGCGTGAACACCCATCGCCAGGAGAAGCGCTTCGCCCACCACCGGGCCAGATACTCGAGCAGGAACAC
>JAWLGW010000523.1:0-5410 GCA_041690735.1 Planctomycetota bacterium | reverse complement strand
CCGCCGCCCAGCGACAGCCAGGGCCGCACGTCCACCCGCACGTCGAGCCGGGCCTGCGTGAGCCGGGCGCCCGACTCGCTGTCTCCGCTGCCGTACAGGTCGATCGTCTGCGAGCCGTACACGAACACCCGGCCCCACAGCGACAGCTGCTGGCGGGCGTGGATCGCCGAGCGGTCGGCGTCTCCCTCCGACCACGAGGCGTGGTAGCCCAGCGACAGGTCGATCCGGTCGGCGCCGGCGCCCCCCCGCAGCGCCGCGTACGCCACCGCGGCCGGGCGGTCGGGCGCGGGCTCCTCGCGCTCGCGCTTGGGCTGCAGGCCGCCGGCGGCGCCGAGGTACACCGGCAGCGACCCCAGCCGCAGCTCGACCTGCCCTCCGTCCAGCTGCCCCACCGCCGGGAGCGGCTCGAAGAAGAACCGCCCCGCTCGCAGCCAGTGGAGACCGGCGCGGGGGCGGTGCTCGACGTACAGCTCCCGCAGGCGCGCCTGGTAGTCGTCCTCCTCCCCCAGCTCGTACAGGGCGCTGGTCGAGGCCCGCAGGACCGCTCGCCAGTCGGTGCCGCCGATCCGGTCGACCTCGGTGCGCAGGGTCGCGCGCAGCCGGCCCCAGCGCCGGTCGAGCTCCTCGTCGTGCCGGCCGACCCCGGCGATCGTGAGCCGACCGGACAGCAGGCTCTCGCGCCCTCGCAAGGCCTTCCCCCCGCCGTCCAGCGGCGCCAGCAGGGGGGCGCTGTCGGCGTCGCCCCCGTCGAGGGGGACCGCCCCTGCCCAGGGGTCGTCGGCAGGCGGCGGCGGGGCGCCGCCCCGGGGCCGGCCCCGGGCGCGCGAGGGCGCGACCGTGCGGCCCTTCGTCCCCCCGCTGCCCCCCGCGCCGGCGGAGCGGACGAACACGTAGGCGGCGTCGCCGGGCACGGGGGCCGGGTCCGAGGTGTTGGCCGCCTCCTCGGCCGAGGCGATCCAGCGGGCCGCGCAGCCGGTGGCGGAGACCGCGCTGACCTCGGTCCACACCTCGTCGCCGTTCTCGAGCACCACCACCACCGGGTCCCCCTCCGCGACCCCGGCCTCGGCCCCGAGCGGCAGGAACACCCGCTCCGCCGCCACGAATCGCACGGCGCTCTTGATCCGGTGGCGCTCTTCCTCCTCGGCCCCCGCGACGCTCAGGAGCGAGGACAGCAGCGCGGCCGCGAGGAGGGCGCGAGAGCTCGCGCGCACCTCAGTCCTTCCCGTCCGGGTGACAGGCGAGGCACGAGGGCGACGCGTACACGTAGCCCGGCTCGCCGCTGTGGTCGGCGTCGGTCTTGGACTGGGTGTGGCACTGGGTGCAGGAGAACGTGGTGGTGTCGCCGCCGAGGTGACACACGTTGCAGGACACGTTGTGGTCGCCCTGCAGCGGGAAGGAGTGGTTGAACACCGCCCCCTGCCAGGTGGTCGTGGTGTGGCAGGTGGCGCAGCTAGTGCTGTAGCCGCTGGTGGCGTGGTTGGGGTTGGTGGTGGCCGCGTAGTCCGCCTGGTGGCAGGCGTAGCAGTCAGTCGGCAGCGAGGTGAAGGTCCCGCCGGTGTGGCACCGATCGCAGGCGATCGCGTGTCCGCCGGTGAGGGGGAAGGTGTGGTTGAAGTGGGCGCCCTGCCAGCCGTTGATCGTGTGACAGGTGGCGCAGTCGGTGCTGAACCCCGCCGTCGCGTGGTTGGGGTTGGTGGTGGCTGCGTAGTCCGCCTGGTGGCAGGCCACGCAGTCCGTGGGCAGCTTGGTGAAGCTGCCCCCGGTGTGGCACTCGCTGCAGGAGATGGCGTGGCCGCCCCGCAGCGGGAAGGTGTCGTGGGGGAAGTCCGCCTGCTGCCAGGTCGTCGGCCGGTGGCAGCGGTCGCACTCGACGTAGCCCGCGGCCACGTGATCGACCGGCGTCACCGCCCGCTGCTGGTCCTCGCGGTGGCAGCTGAGGCAGTCGCGCGGCGCGCCCCGGTAGTCGCCGCTGCGGGCCGAGGGGTGGCAACGGTCGCAGGCGACCGCGGCGTGGGCGCCGAACAGGGGGAAGCCCACCTCGAGGTGGGTGCTCACGATCCCCTGGGGCACCCAGGACAGCTCCCCGTGGCACTGGTCGCAGGAGGCGCCCAGGGAGGCCTCGTGGGGGTCCACGTGGCAGCCGCCGCAGCCGCGGGCCGCGAACCGCTGCACCGGGCCCCGGTCGTTGTGGCACCGCAGGCAGACCGCCTGGGCGTGGGCGCCGGTGAGGGGGGTGCCCGTCTCCTTGGCGTGGTCGAACTGGAACGAGGTGTGGTCCACCGTCCAGCCCTCGGGGGTGTGGCACAGGTCGCACTCCCCGGGGAACGACTCGTGCGGCACCACCGGGCCCCAGGACTCCTCGTCCCAGCCCGACACCGGGACCAGCCCCCGTCCGCTCCACTGGAAGGTGCGGCTGAGGCTGGCGCAGCCCACGATCGCGGTGGTGAGGATCAGGGCGCCGGTGACGAGGAGCGCCTCAGCGCGGCTTGGCGGTCGATCCATGGCAGTCCTTGCAGCTCGTTCCCAGGGGGCGGTACCGGACGACCACCCGCCCGTCCCGCAGCTTGTAGGGGCGGTGGCAGGCGGCGCAGGCCAGGCGGTCGTGGGCGCCATCCAGGGCGAAGGCGGCGCGGTCGTGGTCGAACCCGGCCAGCGTCCAGTCGGCGCCGTCGGGCCTGTGGCAGGTGTCGCACCGGCCCGCGGAGGGGCTGCGGCCGAAGGCGAACTGCCCGGCGTGTGGGTCCTCGTGGCAGGCGGCGCAGCGGGTGTCGAGCGCCCGGTAGCGGCGCTGGCCCCGGGCGCCGGCCTCGTGGCAGGCGTCGCACTTCGCCTGGGCGTGGCGCCCGACCAGGGGGAAGCGGGTGTGCGCGTGGTCGAAGGCCACCACCTCCCAGGCCGCGGCGTCGCCCGAGTGGCAGGCGGTGCAGGCGCCGAGGTGCGCGAACTGACCCTGGTGGGGGTCCTGGTGGCAGCCGCTGCAGGCGGTGGGGCGGCCGCGGAACAGGCGGCAGGTGGCCGTCCCGCCGTCGGGCGCGGGGCGTTCGCCCTGGGGGTGGCAGCGATCGCAGCTGACGGCCCGGTGGGCGCCCCGCAGCGGGAAGGCGGCTTCGTGGGCGGCGAGGTCGTAGGTGGGCGGGCGGAAGCGGGTCCGGGCGTGGCAGGTGGTGCAGGCGAGCGGCGCCGCCCGGCGGTCGTCCGACACGAACTGCCCGAGGTGCGGGTCGCGGTGACAGCCGGCGCAGTCGCTGGCGGCGACCTGGCGATACCGCTGGGCGTACGGCTGGTCGGCCGGGTGGCAGCGCGCGCAGGCGACGTCTGCGTGCGGCGGGGTGAGGGGGAAGCCCACCGCCGCGTGCCGGGCGGGCGTCACGGTGGCCTCGCTCCAGCGCCGGTGCGTGGAGGCGTGGCAGGACACGCAGGACCTTGCGGCGCGGCCCAGCGACGTGCGGTGCGGCGTGTCGTGGCAGGCGGCGCAGTCAGTCGGGGCGGCCTGCGCGGCTCGCGCCGGCAGCGAGGCGGCGAGCGACCAGTCCCCGCCCTGGGCGCCCGAGTGGCAGCGGGCGCACTCGACCTGCTGGTGGGGGCCGAGGAGGTCGAAGCCGGTGCGCCCGTGGGAAGCCGCGGTGAGCTTGGTCCCGCGCCAGGCGGTCGCCTCGTGGCACTCGGCGCAGCGGTCGGCCTTGGCCAGGGTGGGCGCGCCGCCGGCGCCGCGCTGGTGGACGTTGGCGTGACAGGCGACGCAGCGGTCCTGCCGCAGGCCGTCCAGCCGCTGGGGCAGCCGAGCAGGGAACGCGCTCGGCGGGGCCACGTCGGCAGCCTGCGCCGCCCCGGCTGCCTCCCCCGTGGCGCCGGTGTGACAGGCCGCGCAGGCGATCTCGGCGTGGCGCCCCGCCAGGGGGAACCGCCCGGGGCAGTGGTCGGCGGGGGCGTAGGTGACCGCCGGGGCCGCGAAGCTCTCGGCCGTATGGCATCGGTCGCAGGCGCCCGCCTGGGCGAAGGGGCGCTGCCGGGGCCGGGCGGCGTGCGGGTCCTGGTGGCAGTCGGCGCAGGCGGTCCCGGCCGCGGCGCTCAGCGGCGTGGCGGGGGTCGGCGGGTGGCACTTGGAGCAGGCGGCCTGGGCGTGGCGGCCCTCCAGCGGGAACCACCCGTCGTGCTGGAAGGTGCTCTCGCGCCACGCGTGCTGCCCGTGGCACGACGCGCAGTCGGGACCCAGCCGCGCCTGGTGGGGGTCGGTGTGGCAGCGGCGGCAGTCGGGGTCGAGGCCGAGGAAGGTCTGCGGCACCTGCAGCAGCGGGTGGTCGGGGTGGGGGCGCGCGGCGACGTTCTCCGGCCGGTGGCAGGCGCCGCACGCATCGGCGACGTCGCCGTGCCGCCCCTCGGCGAGGGCGAAGGCCTCCAGGTGCTCGTGGCGGAAGGCCTCCGGATCGCGGTCGGGCCAGGAGGCGTCGTTGAGCGGCGCGAAGGCCGCGCCGCGGTGCTCGGAGTGGCAATCGGCGCAGGTGGCCCCGCTGCTCTGAGCCAGGTGCTGGTGGTAGCCCCGCCCCTCGCCGAGCTGCGCGGCGATCTCCTGGTGGCAGCCGAGGCACCCCTCCTGCAGCCCGCTCAGGGCGTGGCAGCCGGCGCAGCCCACCCGCCCCTCCAGCGCGCTCAGGCCGGTGTGGGCCGCGGACAGGGGCCCCGGGCTGGGCTGGAACACCACCAGCGCCACCGGGACGCCCACCGCGAGGGCCAGCAGGAGCGCGCCGGTGAGGCCCCGCTTGACCGCGCTCACGCCGGCAGCTCCTCGCCCCGCAGCGTCTCGAGCTCGAGGCCGATCGCGCGCAGGAACGGGGTGGGGAGCTCGCCGCCGGCGCACACGATCACGTCGTCGACGAGGAGGGCCCGCTCGCCATCCGGAGCGGTGAGGGTGACCGCGTCGGTGGCGATCGCCTGCACGTCGCAGCAGAGGTGCAGCTGCAGGCGGCCCTCGGCCGCCGCGGCCTCGACGGCGCTGCGGTTCTTGCGCTTGGCGCGGGTGAAGCCCTCGCCGCGATAGGCCAGGTGCACGGTCGTCCGGGCGACGGCGCTCAGGGCGACCGCCGCCTCCAGGGCCGAGTCGCCGCCGCCTACCACCAGCACCCGGCGGCCGCGGTACTGCTCGGCGTCGATCAGCCGGTAGACGACGTGCGGGAGCTCCTCGCCGGGGACGCCGAGGCGGCGGGGGGTGCCGCGGCGACCGATCGCCAGCAGGACGGCCCGTCCCCGGTGGACCTCCTCCCCGCCGCCGGCGGTCGCCGTGACGGTGAAGGCCCCCAAGGTCCCCGCGACCCCGGTGACGCGACGCCCCTCCCGCACCTCCACGGCGGCCAGGGTGAGCAGCCGGGTGAGCTCGGCGATCAGCTCCTCCTTGTGCATCTCGCGCCGCCCGAAG
>JAWLGW010000522.1:0-5411 GCA_041690735.1 Planctomycetota bacterium | reverse complement strand
GTCGACGTAGACTCCCGCCTCTTCGAACCCGGGGTGTGGCTCAGCCTGGTAGAGCGCTGCGTTCGGGACGCAGAGGTCGCAGGTTCAAATCCTGTCGCCCCGAAAAACGCGAAAAGGCCGGTGCGACGACGTCGCACCGGCCTTTTCGCGTTTTTCGGATGGGGCCGGGTTGGCGGTGTGAGCCCCGGCCGCTCCGAGGCGGCATGCGTCTCGGCGAGTCGGTGCGTCGCCGTCAGTAGGGGGTGAGGTCGGCGAGCGCCAGGAGCTCACCCGCCTCGTGATCTAGCGTGTGCAGCACACGATCGTAGCAGTGCGGCTTCGATCCTCTGCCGCCTCTCCCCCGACGGGTGCCCACCTGGCGCGCGACCTCCGCGAGGGCGATCGTCGCCGGCAGCCGGTAGCGGTAGGGGCAGGGCTCGCTCGCCTGCGGCAGCTCGATCGTGACGTGGCGCACGCGGCGGGCGAGCCGCGAGACGTCCTCGGCGGCGAGGTCGACGTGGCGCTCGTCCGGCAGCACGATCAGCTGTCGCGGCCCGCGGGCGAGGTTCGCGCGGTGGAGCGGGACGCCGCCGAGACGCAGCGTGACCAGGCACGCTTCGTCGTAGGCGTAGGCGCGGTCGGACGTCACCGGCACGAGACGGATGGCGTTCTTGCCCCGCCGGGCGGCGGCGCGGCCTTGCGAGCGGGTGGCGCGATCGACGCCGAACCAGACCTGGCGTCGATCCTCGATCAGCAGGTGCTGCCAGCCGAAGGCGGCGGCTGAGCGGATCGCGCTGCCGAGCTCCACGTGCTCGCCCGCTCCGAGGAGGAGGACGTCGGGGCGGCGGCGCTGCGGGTTCGCGGCGACATGCAGGCCGCCGCTGCCCTGCGTGAGGTAGTACATGCCCACAGCCGCCGCCGCGGCGACGTTGAGGGTGTTGACGCGCCGCGACGCCATGGGGATCTCCAGCCGGTACCGGGCGGCGCGCAGGAGGTCGTCGGCCACGCCCTGTCGCTCGTTCCCGACCACCAGGCCCAGACGCTGCACGGGGCGAGGTCGGAAGCCGTAGATCGGCTGCGCTCCGGCCCGATTGTCGAGGGCGACGAGGGGGTCGCAGGTGGCGAGGACTTGCTGGGTCTGGGTCAGCGGGAGGGGGGAGGCTCGCCCGGAGGTGCGCCAGCGCTCCTGCAGCTGCCGCCGATCTCTGAACAGGCAGCCCCAGCCGAACATGGCGGCGGCATCTTGCAACGTCTGAGCGTTCTCTGGCCGCTCGACACCGTCTCCGAGCAGGAGCGGGGGGAGGTGAGCGGTCGTCAACGAGCCGCTCCAGCCGTGAGGCGATGCCGCAGGCGGCCGGCGTGGCGCTCCGCCGTCCGCTCGTGATCGAGCCGACGGGTGACCCGCGCGAGACGCTTCCCCTTGTGGTGCTGGAGGAGGTGATGGCCGAGCTCGTGCAGGAGCACGTCGTGCAGCATGAACGCCCGCAGCGCACCCTCGGGCCACAGGACGCGCACGGCTTCCCCGGACCCCAGCGGCTCGACCTGCGCGCCAGCCTCCGCGAACCGCCGCAGCTCGCTGTCCGGCGCCGACACCAGCCAGGGGCGCGGGGGCTGATCGAAGAGGATCACCCTGCCCGGGACCTGCAGCCGGCCCAAGAGCCAGCCACCGCCTGGGGAGCCCTGACGCAGCTCGATCGAGCGCAAGCCGTAGCAGGACGTGGGACCGAGGCGGCGGAGCAGGGCAGCGACATCCGCGATGTCAACGGGGTGGAAGAAGCTCGGTCGGGGACGCCGCCGGATGATCCGCGGGAGCGGCCAATCTGCCGGAGCGCGCGGAGAGGCCGGCGTCGGCGGGCCGAGGCCGAGCTCCTTGAGGGCGCGGCGCCGGCGTCGCTCGCGGGTGGAGTCGCCGAGGCTACGGGGCGCCCACGGCTCCCGCAGGCGGTCGGGAGCGCGGACGAAGAGCGGCCGGGTGTGCTTGCTGTGTGACATTGGGCCCAGCGACGGGCGCGGCCTCGGCGCCTGTCACCCTCCCTCGACCGGGTCACGTGGTCGGAGTCGAGGAGTGGCGATCGCAGCGCAGCCTCGCTAGCCTTCGCCCACCCCAGGAGGTGAGCATGATCCGCACGGGCTCGGTCGCTGCGGCCGTGATCCTGGTGCTGAGTGGCCTCGGCCCGACTTGGGCCGATGAGGAGGAGCTGCCGCCGCCGCCGCCGGAGGCGCTGGAGGGGCTGTGCCACCCTGCGACCCATCCCGACGCCGTCGAGCGGCGTCGGCTGCTGGAGGTCGTCGGGCTCCTCGAGGAGCGGAGCTTCGAGGCGCTGGAGGAGGGGCTCGAGGCGCTGAAGGCCGCGGGCCCGCGCGAGGGAGACTTCGACCCTCGGCTCGACACGGCGATCGACATCCTGTCGTCGGTCGCCGACGCCGAGGAGCACCTCGACGCGTGGGTGAAGGCGCGGCCTCAGTCGGCCTTGGCGCGGTTGATCCGCGGTCGGTATCGCATCCACGCGGCCTGGCAGGCACGAGGGCACGGGTATGCGGACACCGTCAGCGCGGCGGCGGCGGTCCAGTTCCGCCGGCACCTCGAGGACGCGCGCGAAGACTTCGAGCGGGCCCGGACGCTCGACCCCGACGAGGCGCGGGCCCCGGCCATGCTGATCACCGTGGCCATGGGGCTCGGCTGGTCCGAGGCGCGGACCCGGGAGCTGTTCGAGGCGGCGGTCGCCAAGGACCCGCGCTGCCTGCGGGCGCACGACGGCATGGTGACCTACCTGCTGCCGCGGTGGCACGGGTCACGCGACGCGCTGGAGCGGTTCGTGGAGGAGCAGCGGGCGGCGCAGCCCGACGAGCCGGCGCTGCTCCTGCTGCGCGCGGCCGTGATCCGCGACCGGGGCCACAACGACCCCGGCTACCTCGCCCGACCTGCGGTCGCGGCGGAGCTGCGCGCTTGCTATGCGGACGCCTTGGAGGCGTATCCCTTGTGGCGGAGCGCGCTGGAGCCGGCCCTGGAGCTGGCGAAGGAGCAGGGCGATCGGGAGCTGGAGCTGACCTGCGTGCGCGGCCTGGCCGAGCACGGCGTCGTCCTCCACCAGCACCGGCTGGGGGAGCTGCTGGTCGGTATGCGGCCGGGCCTCGCCAAGGATCCGGCCGAGGGCGTGCAGTGGTTCTGCCGCGCCGCGGCCGCCGGGCGCAACACCTCCATGCACAACCTCGCCATGTGCTTCCTGCAGGGGATCGGCGTCGGCCGCTCCCCCGAGCGCGCCATGCTGTGGTTCGAGCGGGCGGGCGCGGCCGGCAACACCGCCTCGTTGCACGCGGCGGGCATGTGCCTGCTCACCGGGCGGGGGGTGACGGCGGACCCCGCCCGCGGCCGACCCCTGCTGGAACGCGCAGCCGAGGCAGGGTTCGTGGCGGCCATGCGCGACCTCGGCGCCTTCCTGGTGACGGGCGGACCGCTGACGCCCGATCCCCCTGAGGGGGTGCGCTGGCTGCGCCAGGCTGTGGAGGAGGGCGACGGGATCTCCGCCTTCTATCTGGGGCAGATCCTGGTTCGAGGCGCCGAGGGCGTCCCCGCGGACCGCGATGAGGCGGTGCGGCTGCTCAGGCTGGCCAAGGCCGCGGGCGTCCGGGGCGCGGATCAGGTGCTGCGGATGCTCGAGCGCTGAGGTCTGCTGGGCACGCCGTCTCCGCCGCGGAAGGCGGTGAGGAGGTCCATCGGGAAGGGGAACACCAGCGTCGAGGAGCGGTCGCCGGCGATGTCCTGCAGGGCCGACAGGTAGCGGAGCTGCATGGAGCCCGGCTCGTGCGCCAGGATGTGCGCCGCCTCGACCAGCTTCTCGGCCGCCTGCTGCTCGCCCTCGGCGTTGATCACCTTGGCCCGGCGCACGCGCTCGGCCTCGGCCTGCTTGGCGATGGCGCGGACCATGCTCTCGTCGAGGTCGACGTGCTTGATCTCCACGTTGGAGACCTTGATCCCCCAGGCGTCGGTCTGCTCGTCGAGGATCGCCTGGATGTCGCGGTTCAGCTTGTCGCGCTCGGCGAGCATCTCGTCCAGCTCGTGCTTGCCGAGGACGGAGCGCAGGGTCGTCTGGGCGAGCTGGCTGGTGGCCTCGATGTAGTTCTCGACCTGATTGATCGTCCTCTCCGGGTCGATGATCCGGAAGTAGATCACCGCGTTGACCCGGACCGACACGTTGTCGCGCGAGATCACGTCCTGGCTGGGGACGTCACGCACGAAGGTGCGCAGGTCGACCTTGACCAGCTTCTGCGCCAGCGGCACCAGCAGGAACAGACCGGGTCCGCGGACACCCGTGAAGCGGCCGAGGGTGAACACCACCCCGCGCTCGTACTCGCGCAGCACGAAGATGGCGGCGGAGAGGAGGGTGACGACGAGCAGGGCGCCCAGGGCGATCAGCGCCAGGGTGATCGGGTTCACGGCAGTCCTCCGGGGGGCGCCCCGTCCGCCCCCATCTGCGCCCGGGCCGGGGCGCGAGGTGAGCTGGGACGAACCTCCACCATGAGCCCCCGCAATTGCGAGACCTCGATCGCCTGGCCCGGCCGCAGCGCCACGGGGCCCGAGGCCTGCCACCGCTCGCCGTGCACCCGGACCTGGCCGCGACCGTCGCCCCACTCCAGCACCTCGCCCCGCGCGCCGATCAGTCCGGCGGCGCCGGTGCTGCTCCGCTGGCGGCGGGCGCGCCACAGGTGGCGCACGACGAAGATCAGCAGCGCCGCGCTGCCGAGGGCCGCGGCCGCGAGCAAGGGTCGGGAGACGTGGAAGGCGGGCACGTCGTCGTACAGCAGCAGCGCGCCCACCACGAACGCCGCCAGGCCGCCCAGGCCGAGCACGCCGAACGAGGGGGCCAGCGCCTCCGCCACCATGAGGCCCAGCCCGAGCAGGAGCAGCGCCAGCCCGGCGTAGTCGATGGGCAACAGGTTGAGGGCGTACAGCCCCAGCAGGAAGGAGATGCCGCCGAGGATCCCCGGCCCGAACGTCCCGGGGGTGGCGATCTCGAGGACCAGCCCGTACACGCCGATCAGCAGCAGGATCAGCGCCACGTTGGGGTCCGTCAGGACCTGCAGCAGCTGGATCCGCCAGCTCGGCTCCAGGACGGTGAAGGCGAGGCCCCGGGTGCTCAGGCGGACGTCTCGATCGGCGACGTTCACGGTGCGCCCGTGCGCGGCGGCCAGCAGGTCGGGGACGTCCAGGGCGAGGAGGTCGACCACCCCGCGCTGCAGCGCCTCTGCGGCCGACAGGCTGGACGCCTCCCGCACCGCCTGTTCGGCCCACGCGACGTCCCGGCCCCGCAGCTCGGCGAGGCTGCGCATGGCTGCCGCCGCGTCCTCCAGCGCCTTGGCGCCGCCCTCGGTCGCCTCGGCAGCGCCCCCGGTGAGCTCGACCGGCGTCGCGGCGCCGATGTTGGTGCCCGGCG
>JAWLGW010000521.1:0-5415 GCA_041690735.1 Planctomycetota bacterium | reverse complement strand
CGGAGGGCGGGCAGCTTCACCTCGAACCGGGGCGCGTCAGGGTGCAGGTTCTCGAACCACACCGCCTCGTCGCCGCGCAGGTAGCCCTCGAGGCGCTGGTCGTCGGGCGCCGCGTTGTAGAAGGTCCAGTCGAAGTCGTCGGAGACGAAGGGCGCGCGGGTCTTCTCCCACTTGGCCCCGTAGTTCTTGCCGACCTTCCGCCACCGCTGGGGCCACCGCGAGCTGATCGGCAGGAAGGAGGCCGGCGCGACCCGCTTGACCCCCGTCTTGGTGACCGGCGCCTGCGGGTCCTCCACCCGCGGCAGCTCCGCGTCGGCGAACCCCTTGCCCACGGGGTTCATGGCGTAGCCGGGCCCGCCGTAGGCGTTCGCCCAGGAGAGGGGCATGGCCTCGAACGGCTCGGGGTCGCTGATCGAGCCGCCGAACAGCAGCCCCGGCTTGAACACCCGCGGCCCGTACACCCGCAGGGTCTTGGACCAGGCGCCCACGCCCCAGCGCACGTCGCACACCACGTCGCGACCGCCGGGGGGGTAGCAGGTCCCCTTGAGCAGCAGGTCCGCGTGGGGCTTCCAGTCGGCGAAGTCGTTGGGGCACAGGATCGGCCCCTGCTGGTCGATGTCGTCGTCGGCCCACTGCTCGCCCGACATGAACCCCTGGTCGATCGGGTCCTCGATCACCTCCAGCGGCTTGCCCGGGACCAGGGCGTAGGTCCCGCGCACGCACAGCGCCAGCTCGACCTGCGGCGGCTGCCGCGAGGTGACCTTGGGGCCGTAATGGAAGGGGGTCAGGTTCTTGACGAGCATGCCGCGCTCAGGCGCCCAGCTTGGTCATGAGGGCCATGGCCGAGTGGGCCAGCTGGGCCTGGCTCTTCTGCAGGGCCAGGACCTGGTCCTGCAGCGTGATCTCGGTCTTCTTGGGCAGCTTGATCTCGATCGGGTCGGGCGACAGGTCGATCTCGATCGTGGCGGCCGCGGCGATCGTGAGGTCGATGCTGGCCGCCGCCGAGATCTCGATCTTGGCGGAGGCCGCGGCGGAGATGGCGATCTCGGCCGAGGCGGCGGCGGAGATGCTGATCTTCGCCAGGGCGGAGGCGGAGATCTCCAGCTCGGCGGTGGCGCCGGCGCTGATCCCGATCGAGACCGCGGCCGCCGCGCTGATCGAGATCGAGGTGGTGACGGCGGCCGACACCGAGATCGCGTTGGAGCCCGCCACCGCGATCGAGATCTCGTTCTTGGCGCCCACGCCCAGCGAGATCGAGTCCTCGGCGCCCAGCACGAGCGACAGGCTGGTCTTGGTCGACATCGACAGGCTCAGCGAGCTGGCCACGGTCATCTCGACGCTCATCGAGGACGACATGCCCATGGTGAGCGAGAAGTCCTGCGACGCCCCCAGGTTGAGCGACGTGGACTGGGTCGCGGCCAGGTTGATCGACATGCTCTGGGTGGCCGCGCCCGCGATCGACAGGCTCTGGCTGGTGTCGAGGCCGATCGACATGGACTGGGCGGCGCCTAGCTGGATCGACTCCGACTCCGAGGTCCCCGTGCAGACCGCCTTGCTGACGGAGCTGCCGTTGAGCGTCGTCGTCGACGTGCTGTCGCCGTTCTGGATCGACTCGTTCTCGGTGTCCCCGTCCTCCTGGTGGAACCCGTAGCCGCCGGTCCCGAAGCTGATGTCGTTGGAGACGTCGGCGAACACGTACTTGTCGCCGAACTGCAGCAGGTGGTCGTCGCCCGCCAAGATCCGCAGGCGCGAGCCGAAGGCGGCGCCGTCGAAGTTGAGCCCCTCGCTGAGGAGCGCCGAGGCGGAGGAGACGCCGCTCTTGTGCTGGCCCAGCAGGGTGTCGAGGGCGCCGCGTACCGCGCCGTCGTCGGGGGCGCCGCCGTTGAGAGTCAGCGGCGCGCCCAAGGTGACGTAGCGTCCCTGGTCGCCCAGCGCCTCCAGGGCCTCGCCGCCGGTGAAGGTCTCGAAGGCGAGCGACAGGTCTGGGGCGCTCTGGGTGATCGGGTCGGGGTCGCCGCCGTCGTCCTCGCCCTCGCCCTTGCCCTTGCCCTTGCCCTTGCCCTTGCCCTGCTCGCCCTGCGGCGAGCCTCCGCGCCCAGGGCCCGGCAGGTCGTCGCCGCGGACTCGGCCCACGACGACGGGCTCGGGCGCCGGCGGGGCGCCGCCCGCGCTCCGCGGCTCCGCGCGGACCCCGCCGCCGCCGCCGCCCGGTCCGCCCCCGTCTCCGCCCGACGAGCCGTGCCGGAAGCGCCGGTCCGACACGAAGCTGCCGGTGGTGTCCTGGAACACGATCCCGGGGTTGTCGGCGTTGTCGTCGATGGTCATGCCGCTGCCGCCCGCCGAGCGGATCCGGTTGAGGGTCCGGTTCTGCTCGTGGGTCACGCTGGGCGTCTCGGCGTTGGGCACCGCTCCCGTGATGACCGGTCGGTCCGGATCGCCATCGATGTGCGCCACCAGGACCTCGGTCCCCGGGCGGAGGGGGAAGTGGAAGCCGGCCTCCGGACCGGCGTAGGGCTGGGCCATGCGGACCCACCGCGACGCCTTCCCGGCGGCGTGCGCCGCGTCCCCTCGCGCCCGCTCGTCGAAGGGGAACCGCAGCCGGTAGCGGCCGTGCTCGTCGATGTGCGCGTACGGGTCGTCCTCGTCCTCGGTCTCCACCCGGGCGTGGATCACCCCCCGGATCGCCGGCCAGGGCGTGCGCCGCTCGGGGCGGAAGGCGCGGTCGGCCGGGATCGCCTCGAAGCTGTTCTCGTAGTTGGCGCCGGTGACCGTCGACGCCTCCAGGTTGATCGCCTGCTCCGCCTCGTGGCGGACGCGGGTGAGCAGGTAGGGCTGGTTGAAGTCGTCGCGGAAGTGCTCGTCCAGCTCGAAGGTCCGCCCCGGCCTGAACGCGCGGCAGGTGCTGCGGCCCGAGAAGATGGCCGCGCGACCGCTCCACTCCTCGGCCCGCACCTCGGCCAGCTTCGCCCCCTGAGCGCGCGTCTTGTAGTGGTCGTTGTACTCGACCTGCCGTCCGACGCCCTGGTCCGCCACGGGCTGCACCGTGCCCAGCTCCAGGCTGGGGTCGCGCCAGTTGTAGTCGTTGAGGGCCACCTGCTTGGGCTGCCGGGACATGCGGCAGCCAAAGGCCAGCACCTCCTCGGGCTGCACGTCGTCTCCGTCGGAGGCGGTCGTCTGCGAGCGACCCTGGGGGCGATACCGATAGGTAGAGGCGCCGGGGACGACCGGCTTGTAGTGAGACGTCGAGTCGGCGAACACGACCTTCTCGGTGGTGCCGTCGTTCTCGAAGAAGAAGAAGATCCCCTCGTGCTCCAGCCAGCGGGCCGTGAGGGCGTAGTCGCTCTCCTCGAACTGGACCAGGTACTCCCGCTGGGGGTAGACGTCGCGCTCCTTGGGGTCGCCGTCGCTGGCCCGGTCCAGCTTGAGCTCGAAGTCGACCCCGGGCTGCAGCCCGAGGGAGTCCTCCAGCACCTGGCTCACCAGGGCGTCGACGGTCACGTCCATGAAGATCCGGCTGCGGTGGAACTCGGTCAGCTTCCACAGGTCGGGCACCAGCACCGCCCGATAGCTGGTCCAGCCCTGCCCCTGCTCGAGCTCCTGCAGCTCGCACAGGCACCCCGCGAACCACCTGAAGGTCTTGAGCCCCCCGGCCAGCCGGACCTGGACCCCCACCTTGGCCGGCTGGTACAGGATCGCCTCCAGGTCCAGCTTGGGGTCGGTCGACACCAGCTCCAGCTCGAAGCGGAACAGCCCCGACAGCTCCTCCTCCCCGGTCAGCCGGGTGAGCAGGAGCGCGTTCTCGGCGATCGCCTCCGAGTGGAACTTCAGCGACTGGTTGGTGAACTCCACAGCGGCTCCTAGCGGCTGGGGCGCGCGGCGCGCCCTCGCTCCTCGGAATCGGAAACGCGCTCAGTGACCCAGCAGGACCTTGTGGCCGTCGAGCTTGACGGTGCCCTGGGCCAGGGTCACCGACTCCTCGCACTGGCTGTGGTCGAGGCCCTGGACCGTACGGCGGGACTCGCCCGCCTGCACGGTCAGCAGCCCCTTCACCCACCGAAAGGCGGTGTCGGCCCGCTCGGTCAGCGAGTCGGCGAACAGGCGCAGCAGCTCCGCCCGCAGGGTGATCTGCGGGGCCTCGAGCTCGAGCCCGGCGTCGCCGCGCAGGTGGAGCGCGCCGCCGACCGCGCGCAGGTCGACGTCCCCCCGGAAGCTCAAGGTGGGCTGGGCGGCGGCAGCCAGCACGCCGATCGCGTAGAACGCCGCCCCCTTCCCCACCACCAGCAGCCGATCGCCCGCTGCCGGCTGGAAGGGGAAGGTCACCGCCAGCTCGACCGCGACCTCGCGGCCGTCCGCTGCGCCGCCCTCGATCCGGGCCCGCAGGGGACGGGGCGACACGACGACGGCGGGGCCGAGCACCTCGACCTGCCCGGAGGGCGCCGCGCCCTCGCCCGAGCCGTCGATCGCCGGCTCACGGTCGCACGATGATGATGGTGAGGGCGGCGGCGCCGGTTGAGCGGAGTCGGTGCGCACGGATCCTCCTGGTCGGGCCGAGGACTATAGCACTTGCTCGGGGGGGGTCGCCGCGCCCCGCTGCAGCGCGAGCGGTGCGTAACCCCCGCCGTCGTCGAGGCTGCCGCGCAGGAGGGCGTGGACGTACCCGAACCGCTCGGTCACCCCCCACCCCTCGGACGCGACCCACCGCGCGCGGCCCGCCGCGCGCGCCCGGGGCGGGATCGCCCGGGCCGGCACGGTCGACCCGCCGACCAGGAGCAGCCGCGCCTCGGTCGGCCCGTCCGGCCCCTCGGCGACCCAGCCGAAGCCGGGGGTCCGCGGCGCGTCGACCACGCCCTCCGCCTCGGCCAGGCCGATCGTGAAGGACTTCGCGTACTCCAGCCGCGCCGGCCCCGCGGGCTCGCGCACGCCGTGGCGCCGCAGCAGGCGGCGCAGGCGCGGCGCGCTCCACCCGTCGCGGCGCAGGTCGAAGTCGTGCACGTCGAGGTGGACGTCGTCCTCCTCCTCCCACCGGAACAGCTCGAACGCGCGCCCCCAGTAGTCGACCACCGCCTGGTCGCCGCGCCACAGCCGGATCCGGGTCTCGACCCGCTGCAGGGCGCAGACCCCCGGTCGTCCGTCGACCTCGTAGCTGCGGGCGTAGCCGACGGGAGGGTCGGGAGGACCGGGCGCAGGGGCCGGGCAGGGCAAGGCCAGTGTGGTTTCGCGGGCGGCTCCGCCCCCCGCGTCCCCCCCGAAGAGCGCTCCGGCGGAGGTGCGGGCTCCCCCGTCTCGACAGGGACGCAGGGGGAAGTCCGCAGTCACGCCCGCACCTCCTTGTCGCGCCACCTCACGCGAGTGCTCGCTCCGGGACGACACCCGACACCTTTCCTCCACGGACCCGCACTCGCGCGAGGTGCTCCG
>JAWLGW010000520.1:0-5421 GCA_041690735.1 Planctomycetota bacterium | reverse complement strand
GGCCCTGTACGCGGGCCTGGCGCTGTCCACGCATGAAGCAGGGGCGCGCGCCCTCGCGACCGCCGGCGCCGGCGCGGCCGCGGCCTCCGCGCCAGCCGCGGCCACGGCGCTCCTCCTGCTCGGCTTCGGCATCAAGGCCGGCGCGCTGCCGCTCCACCTGTGGCTCCCGCTGGCGCACCCGGTCGCGCCGGCGCCGGCCAGCGCGGCGCTGAGCGGGGCCATGATCAAGGCCGGCCTGCTCGGCTGGCTGCGCTTCCTGCCCCTCGACGAGGCGGCGGCGCCCGCCCTGGGCGGCGCCTGCCTGGCGGCCGGGCTCGGCGGCGCCATCTACGGGGTGGTGACGGGGGTGACCCAGCGCGACGCCAAGGTGCTGCTGGCCTACTCCAGCGTGAGCCAGATGGGCCTGGTCACGGCGCTGGTGGGCGCGGCCCTGGGGAGCGCCGCCCCTGCGGGGCCCGCGGTGGTCGCCGCGGCCGTGTTCGCGGTGCACCACGCGCTGGCCAAGGGAGCGCTGTTCCTGGGCGCGGGCGCCGTCGGCGCCGCCGCGGGCGGGGGCCGCCTCGGCCGCGGCCTGCTCGCCGCAGGCCTGGCGCTCCCGGCCGCCGCCCTGGCCGGGCTGCCCCTCACCAGCGGCGCGGTGGCCAAGGCCACCCTCGACCAGGCGCTCCCTCCCGAAGTGGGCGAGGTGCCGCTGCTCCTGTTCTCGCTGGCCACCGTGGGCACCACGCTCCTCATGGCGCGCTTCCTCGCCCTCACCTGGCCCCGCGCGGCGGCGCAGCAGGCGGAGCGCGCCGCCGACCCCGCCATGCTGTGGGGCTGGGGCGCCCTGGTGGTCGCGACCGGCGTCTCCCTGTGGCTCCTGCCCTGGGTCGAGGTCGAGCGCTCGGTCGGTGGCGCGGGGCTGGCCCCCGAGTGGAGCAAGGTGTGGCCCCTGGGCCTCGGGCTGACCCTGGCCGCCGCCGCCGTGTGGCTCGCGCGTCAGGGTCGCCTCCCCGCCCTGCGCGAGGTGCCCCCGGGCGACCTGCTGGTGCCGCTCGAGCGCGCGCTGCAGGGCGCGCGCGCCCTGCAGCGCGCCGCCACCCCCGCCGGCCTGCGCCTGGTCTCGGCCGCCGCGGACGTCGGCGCCGGCCTCGTGCGCAGCGCCGCCGCTCGCGGCGAGGCCCGCGCCGGCGCGCTCGAGGCCCTCCTCCTGCGGTGGGAGGCGCTGGCGACCTCGCTCCTGCTGGTGACCGTCGCCCTCCTGCTGGCGCTCCTCGAGCCGGGGTAGGCGCCGGCTCGGCGCTGGAGCGCTCCCTCCCTGCCCCCCGCGAGCTGAGCCGGTGGCTATCGAGCCGGGGCCGGGGCCGCGACGAGCCTCAGGCGCGACGCTGGCTCCCAGCAGCGCCGGGCCTCGGCCGCGGCGAGATCGGCGAGGTCAACCGCCCAGGAACCCGATCGCGTGGGCCACGACCAGGTAGACCGAGGCCAGCGTCAGCTGCGCCACCACGAAGATCGCGCCGGTCTTGGTGTAGCCGAGGAAGGTGAGCTCGATCCCCTCCTTGCGGATGATCGTGATCGCGATCACGGTCGAGGCGGCGCCGATCGGCGTCAGGTTTCCGCCCAGGGAGGCGCCGAACAGGAGCCCCCACCACAACACCTCCTGGTAGGGGAGCTGATACGTGAGCAGCACCTTGCCCAGCACCGCCGCCAGCGGGATGTTGTCGGTGATGCCGCTGAAGAAGGCCGAGGCCCACAGGAGGGTGATGGGACCCACCCGGGGCCCAGCGCCGAGGGGCCCCGACAGCCACTCCCCGATCATCTCGAGGACGCCGGCGTGCTCCATGACACCGATCAGCGCGAACAGACCGACGAAGAAGAACACCAGGCTCCACTCCACCCGGTCGAGCACCTCCTCCACGTCGGTGGGGTACAGGACGAGCATGACCGTCGCTCCGGTGAAGGCGACGACCTCCAGGCCCATCTCCCGCAGCACCGGGATCACGTCCTTGAGCGCGAACCCGAGCACGAACAGCACCAGCACCGCGGCGGAGAGGAAGAAGAACCGCCGGTCCTTGACCGTCTCCCAGGGGTCGAAGCGCTCCACCCGCTCCAGCGCCGCCGCCCGCGCCTCGTCGTCGGCCAGCGGCTGCACGCCGAACATGCGGGTCGCCATGGCGATCGTGAGCGCGAAGGCGAGGACACAGTACGGCGCGCTGACCACGAACGGACCACCGGTCCCGGCGGGCGCGAGGCCGCCCGTCCAAGGCGGTGGACGGCGCTCAGGCAGCAGGCGCTGACTGGCCCCACGGGTGGCGCGTCGTCGCCGCTGCCCTGCGCCCGCACAACTGGGGCTCGACGCCCCGGCACCTCACCGACACCTTCGAAGCCGGCCGGCTCCGCCTCCCCGCTCCCCTCCCCCTGCGCAGCCGGCCCGGCAGCGCCCGCGGGGCGACGTCCCGACGACCCCCGCGCCCAGCTCCCCTCCCCGCTCGGTGCCGACTGCCCACCCGTCGCGGTCGCGCCTCCGGGCGAGCCCGGCCGGAGCGGCGTAGACTGGGATCCCATGAGCGACGCGCACGCCCCTCGCGCCTGGTGCCACCACATAGCGCTCCTGGTCCAAGACGTCGAGCGCTCGCTCGCCGCCGTCCGGGCGCTCGGCCTCGCCTGCGGCCCGATCGAGGAGTTCCCCGGCGAGCAGACGCGCGAGTGCTACGCGGGCCCTGCCGGTCAGCCTGCCCGCCTGCTCCTGCTCCAGCCGCTCGGCTCCACCGGTCCCTACGCCCGCGCGCTCGAGAAGCGCGGACCCGGCCTGCACCACATCGCGCTCCACACCTCCGACCTGGACGGCTCGCTGCGCGCCCTCGCCGGCTGGCTGCTCCACCCCTGCTCCCTGGAGACGCACGCCGGCTCGCGGACCGTCTGGCTGGCGCGCCCGGGCGTGCGGACGCTCCTGGAGGTCCACCAGCCGGCGGGGGAGGAGGAGGTCGCGGGCGCGCCGGTCGTCGAGCGGCTCGAAGTCCCGGTTCAGGACGGGCTCCAGCCGCTGGTGGGGGTGCTCCGCCACACGGGCCTCGATGTGAGCCCGGAGGCGGAAGAGGACGACGCGCTCCTGCGCATCGCCGGGCAGGACCTCCGCGCCCGCGCGCTGCGCTGATCCCGCCTCCAGGTTGGACGCAGCGAGCGCGTGTGCACGAAGGCGTACCGCTCGTCGCTGGCAAGCGCTGGGGCGCCCCCGGGCGAGGTGATAGTCTCACTGCGTGCCCGAGTTCCACTTCTACCCCCTCCAGTCCCTCTCCAGCCGCCTCACGGCGGAGCGCGCCACGGGGACGCACCTGGGCGTGGTCGCCTTCCGCATGCTCGACCACCCCGAGGAGGGCGCGCAGGTGCGGCTGGTCGAGCGCGACCTGGCGGGGGAGGGGGACGGCGCCGACGACCCCCTGGCCACCGTCGAGTTTCGCCCCGGGGCGCCGCCGTCGTTCGAGCTGCAGCCCCCCAGCGGCGACTACACCTTCACCCTCGCCATCCTGCTCCCGGGCGAGCGCGAGCCCAGCGAGGCCCGCAGCTGGGAGATCGGGCTCAGCACCGCCGCGGTGACCGAGGAGCGGGATCACCGCCTGGAGATCGGCCTCCTGGGGCCGGGCGACGACTGGTCGACCCACACACCGGCGCTGCTCAACACCACCCGGCCCGGGCCGGCGCCCGGCTCGGGCGAGCAGCCCGACGACCCGCGCGAGTGGACCGGCTGGCGGACGATCGACCGCTCCACCCCGATCCGTAACCTCCAGACGGACGAGCGCCGCTTGATTCGGCACGGCGGCGAGCGCCCGCCCGAGTGGCGGCCCAGGCAGCCCGTCCCGACCGACGGGCCGACGCTCCACGGCTACCCGATCGTCTACATTCCGGGGCGAAACGAGCCGCAGCGGTACTTCCTGCTCCTCAACGCCGACGGCTCGGAGAAGCTCCACTTCAAGCCGATCGCGCGCGAGATCCGCGGCGCCAACTACGCCATGGGCTTCGGGCTGGCCGCGGGCGGCCACGGCGGGGAGGCCTACGAGGAGGCCGCGGCCGAGGCGGAGCGTGAATACGTCGAGGCGGCGCGCGCCGGGGCCGAGGACGTGGGCGCCAAGGCGCTCGAGGCGCTGGTCGCCCGCGCCCTGTTGCTGTTCGCCGAGGGGAACCCCTCGTCGGTCAACACCTGGGACAACAAGGTCTACACCCTGGCCGCTGGCTACGCCGGCGCGCGCCTGACGAGCTTCCTCGAGTGGGGGCGCGGCCGCCCGACCGTCGAGGCGCTGGTGGAGCTGCCGTGGTTCGAGGGGTACACCAACCACCTGGCGGCGGAGTTTCCTCCGGGGCGGCCGGATCAGGGCGTGGAGCAGAGCGACTGGAGCGAAGGGGCGCGGCGCGCGCGCCTCGACCTGCCGTCGATCCTCTACATCCGGACCCTCTTCAACCGCCCGGAGCATCAGGCGACCTTCGCGCGCTTCTGGCTGCACGACTACTACCAGACGGGGATCGTCGACACCTCCTCGGAGGAGGCGCTCCGCTGGGGTCAGGAGCAGGCGATCGCCTGGTGGGAGCACCAGCACGCCTGGCGCCCCGCCTGGCGGGCTGACGCGGAGCGGGCTCAGGCCTGGCGCGAGCGGTTCGACCTGGTCCAGCTCCGCGGACTGGTGGCGGCGGCCTGCTACCTGCGGCACGGGGGAACCGGGCCCGAGCCGCTCGACGACGTGTATCGGGCGGTCACCCGGGAGGCCTCCGGCAACCCGAGCGGGCAGCTGGCGTTCCTGCTCAAGGCCAACGCGCAGCGCCACTTCCGCCGCAACTACGCCGGCAACGCGACGGAGTACGAGCGGACGCACGGGCGCAAGGTCGACCACTTCGTGGAGGCCATGCGCGAAGACCGCCACGACCCCGACTGGACGTTCCAGTACGACCAGGTCGGGGACGTCCTCCCCGCGCTGCGGCGAGACACGGTCGGCGAGCGCACCTTCCACTTCCGCCCCGAGCCGGTCGCCGAGCGCGCCCCCCGCTGGCCCGACCCCGGAGAGAGCTACCCCCAGCTGGCGGGGCACGTCTGGTTCCTGTGGGGCCGCCAAGGGGAGTCGGGCGTGCGCGCGTACGACTACGGCGAGGAGGTGGAGGGGATCGGTCGGCGTCGCCGGGCCCGGAGCCGCCCTCGGCGCGGGCGAGGCTCCTAGCCATGCCCTGGACGCACTGCGAAGTCGAGCGGATCGCCGACGACGACCCCTGCCCCGAGTGCGGCATCACAAAGGAGGCCTGGACGCTCGAGTTCAGCGTCACCCGTGAGTTCTCCGTGCGGCGCAGGCCCGCCCTCCGGCTGGTGCTCCTCGACGCGGAGGAGGAGGGGGTGGCGGGGGAGCCCTTCCGGGTCGAGCTGCCGGGCGGGGAGGTGGTCGAAGGCGAGCTGGACGAGGAGGG
>JAWLGW010000519.1:0-5422 GCA_041690735.1 Planctomycetota bacterium | reverse complement strand
GTCGCCCAGTCGCTCGCTGTCCTTTTGGCCGAGCCCCAGCAGCATCACCAGGTCGCGTCCCCCGGCGCCGAACGCCAGCTGAGTCACGCGAACGGGGGGGGCGACCGCGCCACCCCTCAGCTCGTGAGCCACCGCGCCCGTCTCGATCGAGAGCAGCTGCACCCCGCCCGTCTGGGTCCCGACCGCCACCAGGTCGGGATCGTCCGGCACCCAGGCGAGGGCGAGGAAGTGGTCCTCCACCTGCGGCCGGGCCTGACCGAGGGGGATCGGGCGAGCGATCGGGGTCCCGTCGGGGTCCCAGGTGACGATGGTCAGCGCCGCCTCCCGAGACATGCCGCCCACGACCGCCAGGGCCCGGGTGGGGTGGCCGAGGAGCGAGAGCGCGAGGCCATTCCCCCTGTTGGCGGGGTCGTCGGGAGGCACGAAGTCCGGATATCGCCCTCTCAGGTCCAGCGGGCGCAGGGGCGTGAGCTCGCCCCCCTCGCCCGCGCGCCACGACCGGAGCACGCGTCCGCGGCGGGTGACGCTCGCCAGGATCTGGCCCCGGTCGACGTATGCGACCTCGTTCGCCTCCTGCTCGACGCCCTCGCCCTCGAACACGACATCGCGTCGGGCGAGCGCCTCGAGCGGCTCCTGGTTCTGCTGGGGATCGGTCTCGCTCGCGTCGCGGAGCTCCTCACCGCTCTCCCGCTCCGGCTCCGGGGCCCTGCTCACCCCCTGCCTCTGTGGCTCGGGCTCGGCATCGCCGAGGGAGAGGGCTGCGACGAGCCCAATCAACGCGCTGCCGACGACGGCGCCAGCGCCGAGCAGCCAGGGGGCACGGCCACGGCCTCGGTCCGCGCGCCGTTCGGCCTGAACCGGGTCACCTTCCAGATACCGGTCCAGGTCGTCGCGCAGCGCCTTCGCGTCGGCGTAGCGCAGCAGCCGCTCCTTCGCCATCGCCTGCTGCAGCACCGCCAGCAGGTCGTCCGGCGCCTCGGGCCACACCGGCTCGTTCCGCAGCACCTGCGTCACCACGTTCAGCGCGGTGGCGCCGGAGAACGGCGCTCGGCCCGCGAGCAGCGCGAACAGGATTCCCCCCAGGCCGTACACGTCTACCCGCGCGTCGAGGCGCGAGGGGCTCTCGCCGGCGGCTTGCTCGGGGGCCATGTAGCCGGGCGTCCCCAGCAAGGTGCCGGTCTGGGTGAGCGCCTCTCCGCTGAGCTCGCGCGCCAGCCCGAAGTCGAGGAGCACCGGGCGACCGTCGGGGCGCAGGAGCACGTTGGCGGGCTTGAGGTCGCGGTGGAGGATTCCGGCGGCGTGGACGGCGCTCAGCGCGTCGGCGAGGTCGCGCACGACCTCCGCCGCTCGCCGCGGCTCCAGGCCGCCCCGCGCGGCGACGTCGTCCAGCCCCTGCCCCTCCACGAGGTCGCTCACGAGGTAGGGGCCCTCGGGGGTGCGACCCAGGTCGTGGATCGTGACCACGCTCGGGTGGCGGACCTGCGCCAGCAGCCGGGCCTCGCGCCCGAAGCGGAGCAGGGCCTCCGAGTCGCCCTCGGCCCCGAGGACCCGCTTGAGCGCCAGGCGCCGCTCGCCCTGCGCCGGGTGGCGCACCTCGTACACCACCCCCATGCCGCCGCGACCGAGCTCGGCCACGACCTGATAAGGCCCCACCGCCTGGGGGAGGTCGCTCACGAAGGAAGGGTAACGAAGCCGCCCCGGCGGGGCACGCGCTCAGGAGCCGGACGGCGTCTCCGTGTCGATCGGCGCGGAGGGGGCGGGCAGGGGCGCCTCCCCGCTCAGCTCGTCGTGGAGCTGCTCGTCGGGGATCAGCACCCCCGCCCGCGCCGCCGCCAGGTGCGCCTGCAGGACCTCCCGCTGCCGGCCCGGCGAAGGGGCGGCGCCCTCGGTCCCGAGGTGCCCGGAGAGGGCCACGATCCGCTGGATCAGCTCCACCTCGCCCTGGACCTCGGCGAGGTAGCGCTCGAAGTACTCCCGCTCGGTGCGGTCGCGGTTACGGCTGTACAGGAGGGTCTTCTCGTAACCGGGGTCGCCGAGCACCCGCAGCTCCGCCTCCTCGCGCACCAGGGTGTTGAGGTCCCCGGCGCGGGTGGCCCAGGGGGCGAGGTGCTCGGGCAGGGCGACGGCGGTCCCCAGAAGCGCCAGGCGGGCCAGGTTGAGGATGCCCACCACGACCCCCACGATCGCCAGGGAGGCGATCACCACCCACAGCTTCTGCTCGCGCTCGGGACGGGGCCGGCTCATGGCCGCCCACCTTAACCGAGCCGGCGCGAGTGACCCTCAGGCGGCGAGGCGCGTCGCCCGGCCGGCCCTCCCTCGGGCGACCCGAGGTCGGACCGGTCCGGGCGGCGGGCCCGCTCGCTGGCTCAGGGCCCAGGGGACCAGCGCCCGCCGCAGGGCGCCCCGCAGGGCCACCTCGTCCGCCAGGCGCCCCAGCGCCTGCGCCAGCCGCCCGGAGGCGGCCTGCGCCAGCCACTCCACCGCGACGAGCTCGCGCTCGTGCCGGCGGCAGGGGCAGGCGATCCAGGCGCGCAGCTGCTCCAGGTCCTGGCGCAGCCGCTCGCCGACCGGCAGGCCGACCCACCGGCCAGCGCGGGGGAGCTGAGCGGCGAAGGCGCCCTGGGCCAGCGCGCTGCGGCGCACGGCCTCGGTGCCCCACCGCCGCAGGGCGCCCACCCAGTCGCGCAGGCTGGGCGCCCGGCGGCATAGCGGGCACAGGGAGACCGGGGGCGTGCCCGGCCACTCGTAGCGCAGGCCCACCTCGTTCAGCCGCCGCCGGGCCGCCGAGGCGCGGTAGCGGGTGACCCAGTCGCCGGGGTGGACCGCCAGGTAGTCCTGCAGCGCCGCGGCGAGCCGAGCGGCCAGGTCGGGCGGCGGCTGCGGCGCGACGACGGCGCAGTCACCCGTGTGGCCCCGCTCGAGCAGCCCGCGGGTCGCGGCGGTGTGCGGACGGGGCAGGAGCTGCGCCGCCGGGTGGCCCAGCCAGGCGGCCAGCTCCACCCGCTCGCGGGTGAGGCGGCCGGTGCGGACCCGCTCCAGCAGCAGGGCCAGCTCGTCGGCGGGGGCGCCGCTCTCGACGAAGCGGCGCTCGAGGAGGCGCAGGCGGTGGTCCATGGCTCGGCTCCCGCTGGAGAGGCGAGGACGCCCGCGCGTCCTCGAGCCCCACCGACGGGCCGGGGCGTGTTCTCCTGTTGCCCGAGGTGCTTCCCCCATGGCGCAACCAGACCGGGTGGTGCTGGTCGACGGCAGCAACATCACCTTCCGGGCCTACTACGCCCTCCCGGCCAACCTGGCCCGCAGCGACGGCCTGCACACCAACGCGGTGCTCGGCTTCGCCCTGACCTTCCGCAAGCTGTTGGCCGGGCGGAGCCCCCGCTTCGGGGCGGTGGTGTTCGACGCGCCCGGGGGCCGGACGTCGCGGGAGGAGAAGTTCCCCGAGTACAAGGCCGAGCGCGCCAGCATGAGCGACGACCTGGTGGAGCAGCTGCCCTGGATCGACAAGGTCGTCGAGGCCCACGGCTACCCGATCCTGAGGGTCGGCGGCGTGGAGGCGGACGACGTGATCGGCACCCTGGCCCGCCAGGCGACCGAGGCCGGGCACGAGGTGATCATCGTCTCCACCGACAAGGACTTCGCCCAGCTGATCGGGCCGCAGGTCCGCATGCTCGACTCGTTCCGCGACGTGACCTACGACGCCGAGCTGGTGCGCAAGAAGTGGGGCGTCCCCCCCGAGCAGTTCGTCGACTACCTGGCCCTGGTGGGGGACAAGATCGACAACATCCCGGGCGTGCCGGGGATCGGCCAGAAGGGGGCCAAGCAGCTCCTGGAGCGGTACGGCGACCTCGAGGGGGTGCTGGCCCACGCGGACGAGCTCAAGGGGCGGCAGAAGAAGAACCTGACCGAGTTCCGCGACCAGGCCCTCCTGTCGCAGGACCTGGCCCGGATCGTGCGAGACGTCGAGCTGCCGGTGACCCTGGCCGACCTGGAGCTGCCGGCCGTCGAGACGGCCACCCTCAACGAGCTGTTCCGCGAGCTGCAGTTCTACTCGCTCCTGTCGGAGGAGGCGCGCGACGCCGAGGCCCACACCGACGACGGGCGCGACTACACCGCCTGCGGCGACGCCGGCGAGCTGACGCAGCTGCTGGCGGAGGCCGCCCGGGACGCGCTGGTGGTGCACCCGATCTTCGACCGGGACCCGCCCGATGGGCGCGAGCTGGCCCGGCGCGAGTTGACGGGCCTGGCCCTCGCCAGCCGCCCCGGCGCGGCGCTGTGGGTGCCGCTGGCCGGCGTGCACGCCGCCGCGCCCCTCGCCGATCCGCGCTGGAGCGTCCTGCGGGCGGCGCTGGAGGACGCCGCGCTCCCCAAGGTGGCTCACGACGCCAAGGCGCTGTGGCTGGGGCTGCGCCGAGCGGGGGTCCGCCTGCGCGGCGTCACCTTCGACACCCGGCTGGCCTCGTTCCTGATCGACCCCACCAAGCTGATCCCCCACCGCCTGGGGCAGGTGGTCAAGGAGCACCTGCACCGGACCGTCCGGGACCGCAAGGCCGTGGTGGGCAGCGGCAAGGCGCTGCGGCCCTTCGCCGACCTCGACCTGGAGGTGCAGACCGCCCACGCCTGCCACCTCGTCGACGCGGTGAGCGAGCTGCGGCCGCTGCTGGTCGCGCGCCTCGAGGAGGCGGGGCTGAGCGGTCACCTCCACGACGTCGACCTGCCCCTGTCCTGGCTGCTGGGCGAAATGGAGCACACCGGGATCGGCGTGGACCGCGAGGACCTCGGCCGCATGGGCGAGGAGCTGCGCCAGGAGCTCGCGGCCACCGAGGCGCGGATCCACGCCCTCGCCGGGCGGGAGTTCAACATCGGCTCCACCAAGCAGCTCAGCCAGGTCCTGTTCGAGGAGCTGAAGCTGCCGGTGATCAAGCGCACCAAGACCGGCTACTCCACGGCGGTGGAGGTGCTCGAGCGCCTGGCCAAGGAGCACGAGATCGCCCGCGAGCTCCTCGAGCAGCGCACCCTCTCCAAGCTGATCAACACCTACACCGACGTGCTCCAGCGGGAGGTCGACCCCGACACGGGCCGGATCCACACCACCTTCCAGCAGACGGTGGGCGCCACCGGGCGGCTGATCACCACCGACCCCGACCTGCAGCGCACGCCGGTGAAGGGCGAGCGGGGGCAGCGAATCCGGCGGGCCTTCGTGGCTCCTGCAGGCCGGCAGCTGATCTCCGCCGACTGGAGCCAGATCGAGCTGCGCCTCATGGCCCACGTGTCGCAGGACCCGCTCCTGCTGCAGGCCTTCCGCGAGGAGCAGGACGTGCACACCGCGACCGCCGCCAAGCTGTTCGACGTCGAGCCCGCCGCGGTGACCACGGAGCAGCGGCGGATCGGCAAGACGATCAACTTCGCCACGATCTACGGGCAGGGC
>JAWLGW010000518.1:0-5429 GCA_041690735.1 Planctomycetota bacterium | reverse complement strand
CGCAGCGGACGGCGGGGCGGTCGGGCCCGCCCACCACCACGAGCGGCACCCGGTCCCGGTCGGGGCCGTCGACCTCGGCCTTGAGCTTGACCACCAGGTCGACCGCGAAGGGCAGGGCCTCGTCAATGACGGCGAACGCGGCGTCGGTCGGCAGCTCGCCCTCGAGGGCCTCCTCCGACTCCACCGGCACCACCTGGAGCCCCTGCGCCGCGAGCTGCGACGTCAGCGCCCCGTTCCGCACGGCTGCGAGGACTTTCACAGGATCATCACCGGGCACCGGGTCGTCACCGGGTCAATCGTCTCCTGGAGATCGCCGCGCAGCGGCATCAAGGTCGCACATTGTAGAGCTTCGATCGCCGGGATGCCACGTGGGGAGGAGCAGGTGGGGCGGCGGTCGCAGAGCGGGGAGGGCGCGCTCGTGACGTGCCCGTGCCCGCGGCCGCCGGAGGGCTCTCGGGCACGGGCACGAAAGAGCTTCACGACAGCTGCGGGCGTGGAGCTCCCAAGGACCACCCGGCTCGGGGGCGACGCCCCCCCGACCCCGGGGGGGAAGGGATCACGCATTCACCGGCGCATGGGCTCGCCCGACCGCCGTGCGTTATGATCCCTGGGCGGAGGACCGCGTGTTCGACGAGACGACCTTCTACTTCCGTCGCGCCGCTCGCATCATGGGGATCGGCGAGCGCATCCAGAGGCTCCTCGAGAAGCCGCAGCGCATCGTGAAGGTCGAGATCGCCGTCGAGCTGGACTCCGGCGAGCTCGCCTCCTTCACCGGCTTCCGGGCCCAGCACAACGGCGCCCGGGGCCCCTTCAAGGGTGGGCTCCGCTACCACCCGACGGTGGACGAGGACCACTCGTGCGCCCTGGCCGCCCTCATGACCTGGAAGTCGGCGATCGTCGACATCCCCTACGGCGGCGCCAAGGGCGGGATCAACTGCGATCCGCGCAACCTCAAGCTGGGCGAGGTGGAGCGCATCACCCGCAAGTTCGTGTCGGAGATCCACGAGGTGATCGGCCCGCACCGGGACATCCCCGCCCCGGACGTGAACACCAACGCGCAGATCATGGCCTGGATCATGAACGAGTACTCGCGGATCCACGGCTTCAGCCCCGCGGTCGTCACCGGCAAGCCGGTGGAGCTGCACGGCTCGCCCGGGCGCGACGAGGCCACCGGCCTGGGGGTGGTGTTCTGCATCGAGGAGGCGCTCCGCCGGCAGGGCGCCGAGGTCAAGGACAAGACCTTCGCGATCCAGGGCTTCGGGAACGTGGGCTCCTTCCTGGCCCACCACCTCGCCACCCGCGGCGGCAAGGTGGTCGCCGTGTCCGATGTCGCCACCTGCGTGCGCGATCCCAAGGGCCTCGACGTGGAGGACGTGCGCGCCTACATTGCGCAGCACGGCGACCTCAGCGGCTACCCCAACGCCGAGGAGATCCCGCGGGACGACCTGCTGTACCTGGACGTGGACGTGCTGGTGCCCGCGGCGCTGGGCGGCGTGTTCACCAAGGAGAACGCGAGCGAGATCCGGGCCAAGATGATCATCGAGGCCGCGAACGCCCCCACTACCCCCGAGGCCGACGAGATCTTCGAGAAGCGGGGGGTCCTGGTGGTCCCCGACGTGCTCGCCAACGCCGGCGGCGTCACGGTCAGCTACTTCGAGTGGGTCCAGAACATTCAGCAGTTCCGGTGGGAGCTGGAGGAGATCCGCAGCAAGCTGCAGCGGTTCATGACTCAGGGCTTCAACACCGTGTGGGACCTCGCGACCTCCAAGGACATCTCCATGCGGACGTCGGCCTACATCGTGGCCATCGGCCGCGTCGGCAAGGCGACGGTGCTCAGCGGCGTATGAGCGGACGGACGGGCCGCGCGCTCGCTCGCCAGGTGGAGCTACGGGCGGAAAGGGAGGCCCCATGACGGGCCGCAAGCAGACCCGCAAGACGGAGCGCTTCCATCAGATCCCGATCTTCTCCAACCTCGCCGGCGGCGAGGTGGGGCGGATCCTGCGGATCACCGAGGAGGTGACGTTCCCCTCGGCGACGAACATCTTCGAGCCCGGGGCTCCGGCGGACAGCTTCTACATCATCATCGATGGCCGGGTCGACATCCGCATCCCGGCCGAGAGCGGGGCGGCGACCACGATCGCCACCCTCTCCAACCGCTCGGTGTTCGGCGAGATGTCCTTCCTGGGCCAGCGGCCCCGCTCGGCCTACGCCACCACCGTCGACGAGACGCGCCTGACCAAGGTCCGCGGCGCCGACTTCCGCAGCCTGCTCGACAAGGGCGATGTCGCCGCCTACAAGGTCATCTACAACTTCGCGATCCTGATCAGCAGCCGCCTGCGCCGGGTCGAGAACGAGCTCCTCCACGTCCTGGACGGGATCGCCCCCGACACCAAGGAGGAGAAGCTGGCCGAGCTGCAGCAGTTCCGGCAGACCCTGTTCCAGGAGTGGTCCTTCTAGCTCCAAAGAGGCAGAAAGCTCGGGTGAGGAAGCCTCCTGTCCGCAACTCGGGGGCTGCTTTCTGCCCCTTTGGAGATGGATGATGGGGCGGTGGCTCGGACGACAGACCCGCCTTGGCGGTAGCCGATAGCTGTCGCTGAGGCGAGGGCGCCCTGCGCCCTCCTCCGGAAAGACCGAGGGCCGGACGCGGCCTCGCCGCGCCCGGCCCTCGCCGCGTGTGCGGGCCGCTGATCAGCCCTTGAAGGGCTGCACGCCGCGCTCGCCGTCGGCGCCGATCATGGGCAGGACCGACTCCTGCCAGTTCATGAGCTCCTCGCCCTGCTTGAAGGGCTTGGGAAACCGGCTCATGCCGAAGTTGATCCGGCCCTGGGGGAGCTTCTCGTAGCTCTCGTAGGTCTTGCCGGGGAAGAAGGGCAGCTCGTAGGCGCCCAGGCCGTTCGCCTTACGGGCGGCCATGATCTCGGCGTCGGTGAAGAACTGGCTGGTCAGGGCCTTCCACTGGCTCCACCGGTCGAAGTAGGCCTGGGGGACCTTGGCGACGAAGCCGGGCACCTCGTGGACGTTGCCCTCGTTGTCGCACTCGAGCTCGTCCTCGAACTCGTCCGCGTTGCAGGTCGGGCTGCCGCCGTCGCCGGCGTCGGCGCCGGTGAAGCCGTAGAACAGGTTGTTGTTCAGGCTGAGGGTGTCGGTGCCGAACTTGGTCATGAACCCGGACTGGGTGCCGAACGCCAGCACGTTGTTCTCGACCTGGTAGCTGCCCGAGTAGCTGGCGCGCGGGTCGAGCGACAGGGCCCGGCCCTCCATGGTGGCGCCGAACGCGACCGTGTTGTTGCGGATGATGAACTTGGGCTTGCCCCAGCCCCCGCCGGCCATCGCCTCGATCCCGCGCCCCTGGTAGCTGAGGATCAGGTTGTTCTCGATGATCACCTCGCCGTCGCCGCCGGCCTTGACGTAGATCCCCCACCAGGGGTTGTTCACCAGGATCATGTTGCGGACGGTGAAGCTGCCCCGCCCGAGCAGCTCGATCGCCGGGTCGCTGCCGCTCTTCTTCTTGTTGATCGCCTGGTAGCCCCAGCAGGAGGTGTCGACGTGGCCCTCCTTGACGTCGGTGCCCCCCTCGCCCTTGCCGGTGTAGTACAGGGCCGGGCCGCGGTCGATGCAGAAGCCGTCGAGGACGATCGGGCAGCCCTTGCCGCTGGGGTCCTCGAACTGGAACACCTCGCGGGTGTCCGCCTGCGCGCCGGGCGTGCCGGTGATGATCGTCAGGTGCTTGAACGGGTCCCGCTCGCTGAAGTCGGTGTTCCAGCCGCCCTCGATGGTGACCTTGCCCACGGTGATCTTGGGCATGACGCCCGACTTCTTCTGTCCGTTGTAGACGCCCGCCGCCACGTAGACGTGGTCCCCCTCTTGCAGGTCGTTCATGACCCGCCACAGGAACTTCTGGGGAGCCTCCTTGGTCCCCGGGTTCTTGTTGGAGCCGGTGTCCTTCGACACGTAGATGTCGCGCGCCGTCGCCGGCGCCGCGAGCAGCCCCAACAACAGGGCCGCCGACCAAGCCAAACGCTGCATTCGGATCTCCTCCGGTGGTGAGCGGGGAAAGGTATCCACGCGGAGGGGAGGCCGCAAGTCGCTCCCGCCCCCCCTCCCGCCGGGGCCGCCGGTGCGCTACGCTCCTCGGCCACTCAACGGGAGGAGCCCGCGTGGTCCAGAAGGTGATCGACGAGCTGATCCGCGACGTCCCCGACTTCCCCAAGCCGGGGATCGTGTTCAAGGACATCACCCCGATCCTGGCCGACGCCAAGGCCATGGCCTTGATCTACGAGGCCCTGGCGGCGCCGTACCTGGAGACGGCCCCGCAGGTCGACAAGGTGTTGGGGATCGAGTCCCGCGGGTTCATCTTCGGCACCCCCCTGGCCCAGCGGCTCGGCGTCGGCTTCGCCCCCGTCCGCAAGCCGGGGAAGCTGCCCTGGAAGACCGTCTCGCAGTCGTACGCCCTGGAGTACGGCGAGGACACCCTCGAGCTGCACGACGACGCGGTCCAGCCGGGCGAGCGGGTGGTGATCGTGGACGACCTGCTGGCGACGGGCGGCACCATGCAGGCGGCTTGCCAGCTGGTCGAGAAGCTGGGCGGCACCGTCGCCGGCTGCTCGGTGCTGATCGAGCTCGGCTTCCTGGAGGGGCGCGCCAAGCTGGAAGGGCATCCCTTCCACTCGCTGATCGTCTACGACTGAGGACGACGACCGCTCGGCCGGGTTAGCGCGGAGGCGCGCTCTCGGCCGGCCGCCAGGGCACCTCGATCAGCGGGGCCGGGCGCTTCTCGGAGGTGAGGAGCAGCGACCGCTCGTCGGCGCCGAAGCACACCGCCTCTCCCTGACGCCGGCGGGGGAGCTTCACCCGGCGTCCCGGGCGCGTGAAGGCCGCCGCCCACTCCTCGTCGGGCCGGCGCTCGTACAGGTGGGCGTCGGTGTAGGTCAGCACCACCGCCCGGCGCCCGTCCGGCGACAGGTCGAGGGCGGTGACCTTGGGCAGGTCGAGCTTGCCGATCGGGCGGGGGGTGACGAACCCCGACCGCGGCGGCGCGTCCAGCGGGAGGGCGAACACCAGCGTCCCCTCGCCGCGGTCCTTGACGACCAGCACGATCTGCCGGCTCGGGACGTCCACCGCGACCGCCTCCACGTCGTGCGGCGCGTCCGGGTAGCGCAAGCGGATCACCCGCTCGGGCGCGGCCGCGCCCTCCGTCGGACGCGCCGGGACCCGCGGCTCGGCGACGATGTACAGGGCCACGTGATCGCGCTCCCGGTCGTTGTCGCCGGTGTCCGCCAGCAGGAGGAAGCCCCGCCCGTCCACCACGAAGGAGGCCATGTCCTCCCAGTCCACGGCCTGCGCCCCCGCGATCGCCCACTCGCCGCGGTGGCGGCCCGCGAGGTCGAGCGCGAACACCCGCGGCCGGTCCCCCGAGTCGTTGTGCACCC
>JAWLGW010000517.1:3724-5431 GCA_041690735.1 Planctomycetota bacterium | reverse complement strand
CAGGTCGTGCCCGCGCTCCCAGTCGTAGACGCGGTAGGTGATGTCCGTCGTCTCCTGGACCTCGAGCACCAGGACCTCCCGGGCGGTGTGCAGGGTGCCTGGCAGGATCTCGATGGGCTCGCCCGCCAGCGGCCGGAACCCGGCCAGCCGCTCCACCAGCCCGCCTTCCTGGGCCAGCCGGACCACCTCCTCGGCCGGGGTGGGGTCGGCGAGGCCGAGGTCGACGCGGGCGTCCTCGCCCGGGTGCACCACCAACCAGGCCTCGCACTTGCCGCGCGTCCCGTCGCCGAGCTCGCGCGCCACGGCGGCGTCGGGGTGGAGCTGCACCGACAGCGGCTCCCCGATGTCGAGGAGCTGGACCAGGAGCGGGAACCGGTCCTCGCCGGCGAGGGCCGGTCCGAGCAGCTCGTCGCGTCGCTCGGCCATGAGCGCGCGCAGGTCGCGGCCCGCGGCGGGCCCGGTGATCACTTCGCTCGCCTCGCCCGCGACGTCGGAGACCAGCCACACCTCCCCGGTGCCTGCCGGCAACCCGGGGACCAGGCCGTTCAGGCGACCGCCTGCCCAGGGCTTGGCCTTGAAGAGGGGGCGCGTCCGAAAAGGACCGAGGGGAGCGGTCACTCTCTCAGGCTAGCCCAGCTCCGACACGATCGCCTCCAGGAAGGCGCCGAACTTGGCCTTATTCCTGGCGTCGGCGGCGACTAGCTCCTTGTGCGCCTTGACCATGAGCTTGAGCCGCTCGCGATCGGAGGCGTGGACCACCGCGAGGGAGGTCAGGCGCAGCGCCTTGGGCAGCTCGGTGGCGCCGTCCTTGAGCGTGACGAAGGCGTCGACGCCGACCGACGAGAGCTGCTTGCGGGCGTGATCGTCCACGTTGATCAGGACGACCCCCCCGCCGCGCTCGCGCAGCTCGTTGGAGAGCGACAGGATCAGGCCCATGAACGTGCTGTCGACGCCCGCGCACTCGGCGAAGTCGAACACCAGGTGGCGCGCGTCCGAGTCGATCTCCTGCTGCGCGAACGCCTCGAGCGTCGGCGCGTTGGTCATGCTGCCGAGGCCGTGGATCCGCACGTACAGCGCGTCCTCCGAACGGGCGGCGGCGAAGGGAGCGCGGTTGCTCTTCATAAGGGCTTCCCTGGGCGGACGATGATACTCCGCCAGCCCGCGTCCTGCAGCGCAGGCGGGAAATTCCCCCCGCCGCGGTGATCCTTGACGATCCGTTCGGGTGGCCGGCCGCCGGGCGCGGCCGGCGGGGCCCTGACGGCGCCCCCCCCTGCGCTACAGGAGACGTGTTCGGGTTCTGTCCGAGGAGGGGGCGGGAGTCTGTCGTAGGGGTTTGTTAGGTTAGCTGCATGTTCGGGACGACCCCCAGGAGCCACCCATGCGCGCGATGAACCACTCGACGAACCCCTCGAACAACCCCTCCAACCGTGACCCCCGCCGCCTCTCGCAGCCGATCGGCCGTCCCCTCTCGCGGCGCGCGGCGGAGGGCTCGGGCCGAACGGCGTCGCCCGCGCAGGGCGAGGTCCGGTGGGACCTGGTGCGGCGGGTCCGGCGCGAGATCGCGCGCGGCGAGCTCGAGACGCCCGAGAAGTGGGACCTGGTCCTGGACCGACTCCTCAAGGACGTCCTCCGGTAGCTGCAAGGGCGCGATCGGCATCGCGACGGGCCCTCGTGCCCGTGCCCGTGCCCGACTGAGTCTTTCCGGAG
>JAWLGW010000517.1:0-3714 GCA_041690735.1 Planctomycetota bacterium | reverse complement strand
GCTGCCCCTGCTCTGGGGGCAGCGGACGACCATCCCTGGGTCCGGTCCCCCGCCACGGCGCTTCGCGGTGGCGGGGGGCCGGGGCAACCCAGCTCTGGGCGAGCGGATGCGAGCGACAGCATGGGCAAAGGCATGGACATGGGCAGCGAAAGGAGGGCGCGGTGATCACCGCCCTGTCGGCACGGGACTTCGTGCTGTTCGAGACCCTCGAGGTCGAGCTCGGTCCGGGGCTCAACGTGATCTCCGGCGGCTCTGGCGAAGGGAAGAGCTTGCTGCTGCAGGCGCTCCGCTTCGGGTGCGGCGAGGGCGGCGGCGGTCGCGCCGCCGCCGAGCGGTGGGTTCGGCCGGGGGCGCCGGGCTGCCGGGTGGAGCTCTCGCTGGAGCTGCCGGCGGCGGCGCGCGCCGCTGTGGGGTTGCCCGAGGAGGGCCCCCTTCGCCTGGCGCGCGCCCTGACCCGCGAGGGGCGCACGCGCTGCTGGGTGGGCGACCAGGCGGTGAGCTTGCAGGAGCTGCGCCGGGTGGGCGTCGCCCTGGTGGAGGCCTTCACCCAGGGGGCCGCGGGCGCGCTCGCCGGCCTGGAGCGGCAGCGCGCGACCCTCGACGCCTACGCCGGCCTCACCGAGCGGGCCCACGGCTTCCGGGCGCGCCGCGCCGACGCGGCCGCAGTCGCCGAGGAGGCGGCGCGCCTCGAGGAGCTCGAGGCGAGGCTGCGGGCGGGCTGGGCCGAGGGCCGCTCCGAGCGCGAGGCGCTGGCCGAGTTGGCGCCGGCGCCCGGGGAGTTCGGGGAGCTGTGCGACGTCCTGGCCCGCCTGGAGCAGCGCGTGGCCGAGCGGAACGCGGTGGCGGGCCTGGTGGCCCGGCTGGACGGACACGAGGGGGCGGGGCCGCGGCGCGACGAGGGCCTCCTCGACCGGCTCCTGGCGACGGGGCGGGAGCTGGATCGACTGGCGCCTCGCTGGCCGGAGCTGGCGCCGGCGGGCGAGGCGATTCGGGAGGCGACGGCCCTGGTCGAGGACGCCGCCGGCCACGTGCGGGGCGCCTGCGACGGCGCCCCCGAGGCCCTCGACGCCCTGGCCGAGACCCAGGAGCGGGTGCAGGCCTACCGGGCCCTGGCCCGCCGGCTGCGCCTGCCGCCCGAGGGGTTGGCGGCGCGGTGGTCGGAGCTCGAGGAGGAGGGGGACCCCGAGGCGGTGGCCGAGCGGCGGGCCGCGGCGGAGGCGCGCCTGGCGACCCTGAGGCGCGGGCTGCACCGCGAGGCCGAGGCCCTGCGGGCCGAGCGGACGGAGGCCGCCGCCCGCCTGGCGCGCGAGGCGACAGCGGAGCTGGAGCCGCTCGGCCTGAGCGGCGCCCGGGTCGAGGTGCGGGTGGAGCCGGTCCCCTGCACGCCTGCTCAGCTCCCGGGCCCCGAGGGGCTGGACCGGGTCGAGGTGCTGTTCGCCGCCGCCGGGGCTCCGCCGGCCCCGCTCGAGCAGGCGTCGGGCGGCGAGCTCTCCCGGCTGGCCCTGGTGCTGGGGGCGCGCGCCGCCAGCGGCCAGCCGGTGCTCCTGTTCGACGAGGTCGACCAGAACGTGGGCGCCAGGCTGGGGGGCGCCGTGGGCGCTTGCCTGGCCGACCTCGCCCGCCACCGTCAGGTGATCGCCGTCACCCACCTGGCGCCGGTTGCGGCCCTCGCCGCCCGCCACCTGCGCCTCGTCCGCGGGGGTGACCGGACTGCGGTGGCGAGGCTGGAGGGAGACGAGCGGCTGGAGGAGCTGGCCCTCATGATCCGCGGCGAGCCGATCACGCGAGCGGCCCTCGAGCAGGCGCGAGAGCTGCTGCAGGAGGCGGAGCAGCGCGCCCGACCGCCCGCTCCCCCGCGGAAGCGCGGCCGGCCGCGGCGGAAGCGGAGCCCGCGCCAGGTGGCCTAGCCCACATTTCACAGGAATCCGGCGCTGCCTCTGATGTGAAGCGCTGATTGGCAGCGCCGGATTCCTGAGAAATGCGGGACAGGGAGGTCAGTAGACGTCCAGTGGTGACCGAACGGCAGGAGCCTCGCAAGGTGCAGACTTTCCGGGCCGCCAGTGTCCTGACACTCGAGCTCGCCGTCGAATGAGCGAGCCGGAAGAATCGAACCGCAGAGACCGCGGAGAGCGCAGAGACTCGCAGCAGAGGATCTCAGCGAATCTCTGCGTTCTCTGGTGCGCTCTGCGGTTCGATCGATTCTCTCGTTGTTCTGGATCAGCGGCCCGACAGGGCGGCGAGGAGGCGGTCGACGGTCGCCTGGAGCTTCTCCTCGGTGACGTAGTCGCCCGAGGCGATCAGGCGACGGATCTGCATGACCTTCTCCAGGCGGACGGCGGGGAGCTCGCGAGCGATCTTGAGGAAGCGCCGGTGCGCCTCGGCCTCCTCCTCTTCGCGCGCGCACGCGTCGTTGCACGCGGCGAGGAGCGCGCGGTCCTCGGGGTCGAGGAGGAACACGCCGCTCTCGGAGGACGACTTGAAGCGGTTGGACTCGAAACGGGCCATGGTAGACCTTCCTTCTTGCTCGCTCCTGCTCCCACAGCAGGAGTGCCGGCCACCCTCTGGGTCGTCTCGCCCCCCCGCTTCGTGCGGGGTCCGAGCGAGCGCCTGATGGCTCAGCGCTTACCGTTCTGCTCCCTTATCGGCGGGCCTCCCCGGCGCCCTTGAGGGGGAGGTTCGGACTCCGCAACTCCTTTGCTGGCGGAAGCTAAGGCGACGTCACCCGCGCCCCTGCGGGGACGCGCCGGTCTCTGCGGGGGTGTCACCGCCGTCTCGCGCGGCGCCGCGCAGCGTCGGCCCTGTCCCCGGCCGGGCGCCTCGCCACGTCTCCGCCGACGAAAGGAGCTCTGGCCGCCGCGCCCCGGTCGCGAGCCTCGGGGGCGGGCACGTCGCTTGCGGCTTCGTCCGCGAGATCGATCACAAGGCGCGATCGGAGGGAGACAGGCACATGACGGAGTTCGAGCACCGCGGAGGAGTCCGCACGGAAGAGATGAAGGAGCGCGCCCGGGAGCTGCAGCAGGAGGCCAAGGACCGGGCCCGGGGGCTGGCGGCGCACGCCAGCGAGCAGATGCGCGCGGCGGCGGACGACCAGAAGGGGCGGATCGCCGGGGAGCTGGGGAGTCTGGCGGACGCGCTCCGCGACACCGCCTCGCACCTCGAGAGCGAGCACCACGACTACCTGGCCCGCTCCGCCCAGGCGACGGCCGACACGATCGAGGACATCGCCAGCCGGATCAAATCCGGCGACGTGGCGGAGATGCTCCGCCGCACCGAGTCGTTCGCCAAGCAGAACCCCATCGCCTTCCTGGGCGGGGCCCTGGGCATCGGCTTCATCGCCGGCCGCGTCCTCAAGAGCGGCGTCGGCGCTCAGATCCAGCCCGGCGACCGGTCCGAGGGCGGCGCTCGCTCCGAGCGCACGGGCGGCCTCGAAGGCCGCGGCCACGGACCCATGAGCAGCGGCGCGGGCGGCGCCGCCGGGGCGACCCCCTCGTTTGGCAGCCCCTCCTCGGGCCTCGGCGGGGAGGCGGGGACGTTCGGCGGGGCGAGCTCGCGGCCCACGAGCCCGTACTTCGAGAGCGGCGGCCAGAGCGGCATCCTCGGCTCGAGCGGGACCACCCCGCCCTCGCCGCCGAGCGAAGAGGGGGTGCGGCCTCGCCGGTACGGGCACGCCTCGCCCAGTCAGGTCGGCCCCAGCCCCTCCGAGGCTCGGGCGGA
>JAWLGW010000516.1:0-5435 GCA_041690735.1 Planctomycetota bacterium | reverse complement strand
CTGGTGGTGGGCGCCGGCTGGGCGGGCGACGACCCCGACGAGCTGGGCCTGGTCGTCCTCGACCGCGGCCCCGGCGTCCCCCCCGACATGACCGAGCGGGTGTTCGAGCTGTACCGCCGCGCCGTCGGCAGCGACATCCCCGGCACCGGCGCCGGCCTGGCGATCGTCAAGCAGATCGCCAGCCACCACGGCGGCCGGGCCTGGGTGCGCCCCCGCGAGGACGGCGGGAGCGAGTTCGGGATCACCTTCCGGCGGCGGCAGGCGGAGGGCGAGTAGGCGGCGGGCGGGCGCTCACCCAAACGAGGGCACGTCGCTGGGCGGGTCCAGGCGGCGCACGGCGAACAGGCCGCGCACGTGGGCGTCGAACTCGCCCTTGGTCAGGAAGTGGAGCGCCCTGGGGAAGGCCTCGTAGCCGGCCGGGCGCGCCCCCTCGAAGCCCTTCTTCTTGACCAGGGTGTTGCCCGAGTCGTGGACGATCAGGCGACCGCCGGCGGAGGTCTGCTGGTAGCCCACGGCGACCACCCAGTGGTCGGGGTCGCGGAGCAGGAGGATCACCGGGACGGGGTGACGCCAGGCGGTGGGCGTCTGCTCGCCCGCCCACAGCTCGGGCGCGGGGGGGACCGCCCCCGCGAGGTAAGCCCACACCTTGGCGAAGCTCTTGCCGAGCGACGTGACCTCGTAGGTGATCGGCGCCTCGAGGTCATCGTGCGGGAGGGGGAACTTCGCCAGCCGCGTCTTGAGGAACGGCCCGCTCAGCTCGATCACCGGCGGGAAGTCGCGGAACACCTTGTACTGGCGCCACCACCAGGTCCACAGCAGGCCCGCCCGCACCCCGTGGTGGGGGTAGCCGATGATCTCCTGGGTGTCCCAGCGGGCCGTCTCGTGGACCTCGCTGTTCGCGGCCTCGCCCTTGGGCGCCTTGCCGGTGCGGATCCGCCGCCGGTAGGGGCGGGGGTCGTAGGCGGTGGTCTCACCCTTCTTGTTGGTGAGGGGGACCGACTCGCTCAGCTCGGCGCGGCGAATGAACGCCGCCGGGTCGTCGAACTCCCCCCAGAAGGCGAGCACCCGCGCCAGGCAAATGTGGCCGCAGCCGAGCTGGTCGAAGTCGCCGCCCCGGGGCGTGAAGCCGAGCGGCGTGCGGGGGAGGTCGTCCCACTCCCGCCCGGGGAACTCGATCCCGTACCGCTCCACGGTGCTGGCCCGCGCGTCGTTGGAGGCGACCTGGCACACGTAGGGGGTGAACCGGTCCAGCACCGCCGGGTCGTCGAGGTCGCGGATCACGAAGGCCACCACCCGGTGGTCCCGGTCGAGGGGGGAGAGGACGAGCTCGCCCTCGGCCTCCACGACCCGCACCCCCACCTCGAGGCGCCCCTCGCGCTGACCGGCCCCCACCTCGACGGCGACCCGTCGCGACTTGCCCGGACCGGTGGGGAGCTTGACCTGGAACGTCGCCAGCGGCGCCCCCCCCTCGGGCGGCTGCTCCGCCGGCGCGAAGGGCGCATCCGGGTCGGCCAGCTCGAGCCACAGCCGCTCCTGCTTCTTCTTCACGTCCTTCCGGAACGTGCCCCGGATCCAGCCGATCACGCGCTCCGACCCGTCCTCGCCGGCGACCCCGTCGCTCTCGTACAGCTCGACCGCCACGGGGACGTCGGGCAGGTCCCAGGCCTGCACCAGGAGCGACAGGGTGCCCCCGTCGGGAACCACCGAGCGACCCTTGGCCGCGTCCCAGATCACGCTGCGCCGGGGGTCGCTCACGGCACCTCGATCCCGTACAGCTCCTCCTCGGCCAAGGGCTGATAGCTGTCCGGCAAAGAGGGGAGGTCATCGGCGCCGCCCGGCAAGACCACCGGCGAGGCGACGCCGGGGAGGCGAAGGAGGGCCGGCGCCCTGGGGCTCCGCAGGGAGGAGATCGTGGCCGGGTGGGCGCCCTTCGCCTCGACCTGCAAGAAGAAATGGCCGACCGGGACGTCGCTCACCCGCAGCTCGCCCTCGGCGTCGGTGACGCCGGCCTCGACCCGCCCGCCGCCGAGGTCGACCCGCCAGGCGACGCCGGTCAGGGGGGCCGCGCCCTCACGGTCGAGGAGCCGCGCCCACAGCTCGAAGGGGGCGTCGGGGTCGACGAAGTCGTCGAGGTCGACCGGCAGCCGCTCGATCGCGTACCGGCCGCCCGCGTAGATCGGGCAGGCGGCGGGGTCGCACCCGCCGCCGGCGTGGCAGGCGAGGTCGGGGACGTCGTGCGGGTCGAAGAACAAGAGGTCCACCCGCCGGTTGGCGCGGCTCTCGAAGCCGTCCACGTCGACCGCCTCCAGGGGCCAGGCCTCGCCGCAGCCGACGGCGCCCTCGCCGATCCGCTGCACTCGGGCCCGCGCCGCGGCCAGCCCGGTCGAGTCCAGCCCCAGGCGCCCCGCGAGCGCCTCGTCGTACAGGTCGAACGCCGCCCGCCAGTCGGCCTCGCTCTGCTTCACGTGGCGCTTCAGCGCGCCGCCCCGCTCGGCGTTGAACCGCTCGCGGAACCGGTCCCGGGCGCCGCGGGTGCGCGGGCCGAACTCGCCGTCGACCGGCCCCGGATCGGTGTCCCAGTCGAAGGTCCGGGCCACCCACCGCAGGACCCGCTGCAGGTCGGCCATGACGAACCGCTCCTGCGCGTGCGCCGCCCAGCCGTCGCGGTCGCCGGTCAGGACGGCGAGCACGCTCTCGGCGCGGGCTCGCGACAGCTCGAGGTTGTGAGCGTCGCCGCCGGTGGTGTCGGTGTGCCCGGCGACGAGCAGGCGCTTGTGAGCCATGCGCTCCAGCAGCTCCAGGGCGGCGCGCACGGCGCCCAGTCCCCCGACCTGCTCGGCCGTCGTGTCGAGCCCCTCCCCCTCATCCCCTCCGGCGTCGGGCAGCAGCACGCAGCGGTCGGTCTCGAAGCAGGCGTCCTCCAGCTCGATGTGGAGCACCCGGGTGCGATCCGCCGCGCGCCGGGTCGGCAGCTCGACGGGCGCGCGACGCCCCGCCGACACCTCCACCGCGGGCGCGAAGCCCTCCCCGAAGCCCTCCCCGTCCGGGGCGACCTCGGTGATGTCGATCACCTGCACCCCGGGGAGCTCCACCGGGTCGCCGGCGGCCTCGTCGGCGAACACCAGCAGCACGGTCGCCTCGTGCTCGCCGCCGACCTCGGCGGTCGCCAGGGGGTGCTCGACGAGCTCGGCCGCGGCGAAGTCGACCCCCAGCACCACCGCGGGCGCCGAGGAGCGCACCACCAGCACGTGGGCCGGCGCCGGCAGGTGGCCGCGGGCCGCGATCCGCCGGGCGACGCTCACCGGCAGCACCGGCGCCCGCTCGGCATCCAGCAGCTCGCCTCGACTGGGCTGCACCTCGGACGTCAGGCCGCTCAGCCCGGTCAGGCAGCGCAGCCTGCCGCGGGTGGGCACGACCAGGGTGCGGGTCTGGTCGTCGCGCACGGTCCAGGACGACTTGGCACCCTGGCACAGGGGGCACGCCTCCTGGTCCACCTCCACCGTGAAGCCGCACGCGGGGCAGTCCCAGGGCATGGGCGCGCTCTCCTGCTTGGGGACGATACGCGCGGCCGGGGAGGAGCGCAATCGGGGATCAGGCGAGGTGGAGACGTCCTCGCGGCGGCTGGCTTGGTCACTCGCGCGCGCGCTCGTGGTCGACCACGACCGCGACCACGACGTCTCGAGCCCGGTCGGCAGCGTGGATTCAGGTCATCTGCACCCGTTTCAGCCGGAGGGCGCGCTGCGCCACGCGGCGACGCGCGCGCGGGCCCAGGCCGTGTCCTCGTTCGGCAAGGGCGGAACGGGATCCGCGTCGTAGTCGGTCGCGAGGTCGTAGGCCGCTCGCTCGTAGGCGGTGGCGAGGACCGCCTGCAGGTCGAGGGGGACCTCTTCGTCCGCGTCCAGGGGGATGGGCACCGCGGGGAGGGGCCTCCGCAGCGGGAGCGGGTAGACCCGGCACCGCGGTCGCTCCTCGGCGCAGCTCACGATCACGTAGTACTCGGCGGGCGGCAGGGGCTGGAGCATCGGCACCCGCTGGCCTGCGCGGAGCAGGTCGATCTCCACCAGGTGACTCGAGCTAGCGAGGACCTGGCGACGCTTGGCGAGGTACGCCTGTCGGCCTTCGCTCTCGGGACCGCGCTTGTTGGTGGGGGAGAGGACCTCCAGGACCGTCACCACGGGGTGCTCTTCCCCCCGTAGCCGCACCGTCAAGAACCGCTCCCGCCGCTCCGAGGCCATGACGGTCGGCACGAGCACGGGGGTCGGGTAGCGGCCCTCCTGAGAGCCGGGCGGCGACTTGGCCGGCTGGGGCCCTTCCACCACGGCCGCGTCCGGTCGGACGAGCGCCACGACCTCGTCCTCGTCGCTGACGTAGACCCGCTCCTCGACCTGGACGACGTAGCGCGGACGCAGCGCCGCCTGCAGGACCTCGCGCAGGACTGCGATCAAATTGTGGTGGACGTCCTGCCACCGCGAGGGGTCCTCGAGGTAGGGGTCCATGCCAGGGAAGGGCGACGCCATGAGGCCATTGTACCGAGCCCGCCCCAATGCCGAGCGAGGCCCTTCCTGGCCTCCGTCGCGCTCGCCCCGCCTTACAGCGCCGGCGGCGCCGACCCCGGTCCGACCGACGTCGCGACCTCGGGCTCGCCCTCGGCCTCGTCGTCGTGGGGCGGGCGGGTGTTCGGGTCGGACTCGCGCAGCTTCTGCTCCAGGAGCTGGCCGGCGATCGTCATGAAGTTGCGCTCGGTGAGCATGCCGACCAGCTGGCCGTCCTTGAGGACCGGCAGGCAGCCGACCCGCTGCTGGCGCATGAGGGCCAGGGCGTCGAGGGTCAGCGTCTCGGGGCTGACGGTGAACAGCTCGTCCTCGAGCTTGTGCATGATCTCCTTGACCGGGACCAGCACCGGGTTCGGGTCCTCCTTGCGCCGCTCGGTCGCCAGGTGGCGCAGCATGGCGCGGTGGGAGACCAGGCCCACCAGCCGGTGGCGGTCGTCGTCGACCGGGACGTAGCGGTGGTTGTTCCAGTCCATGATCCGCGCCACCAGCTCGACAAGCTCCTCCTGGTTCACCGCCACCACGTCCGTGGTCATGATCTGCTCGACGCGCATGTAGCTCTGCCTCCAGGAGAAGAGCCCGGCGGTCAGGCGCGCCAGCGGCCACTCGTGTACGGGTCGGTTCTCCTCCTGACGGACGATCGTCGCGGCGGTGAGGGCGCACAGCTGCTGACTCAAGGTCCCCTTGCCGCGCATCCGGTCCAGGGAGGCCAGCATCCAGTTGGAGCCCGTGCGGCCGGTGCGGACGCGGGCCTCGATCGTGCCCAGGAACCGCTCGCGGTCCTTGGCGTCGATCCCGGCCTCCTCCAGGCCCTGGTGCGCGATCGGCAGCAGCTCGTCCAGGATCAGCCGGGCGGCGGGGGCCCGGGGGCCCCCCCGCCCCGGG
>JAWLGW010000515.1:0-5436 GCA_041690735.1 Planctomycetota bacterium | reverse complement strand
GCCCCTCCTCGCCGCTCACCGTCCGCCCGCGCCCTGGTGAGGCGCGCCCGGCAGACCCCGAGCCCGAGGCGCCGGCGATCACCGTCGCCGACCAGGTGTCGGTGTTCCGGCGTCGCTATCCGCAGGGCTTCGGGGACAAGCTGTGGCAGCGGGACGCGCGGGGCGCCGGGGTGCGTCGCCTCAAGCGGCACCGGGACCCGGCCGTGCGGCAGGCCCGGCAGGCGCTGAGCAAGGAGGCCCTGGGCGACCAGGACCCGGCCGGCATCGTCGCGGCCCTGGCGGCGGTCCTGCACAAGACCGACCTCGTCGACGTGAAGGACGCGCGGCGCCTCGCCGAGCTCGATCCGGCGCACCACGAGCGCCTCGCCGCGGCCCTGCAGGCGCTCCTGCACGGCCAGGAGCCGTACTCGCTGCGGCTGTCGCGGTTCGCGCGCGCCGTCGAGGCGGCCCTGGGCCGGGCGCCGAGCTGGCGGCTCCTCACCGCGCCCAGCGCCCTGTGGTCTCCCGACGAGCACGTCTGCGTGCGGCGCACCGTGTTCGCCGAGCAGGCCCAGGTGATCGCCGAGCACCTGACGCCGGCCCGCGAGCCGACCGCCAGCGGCTACGCCGACTGCCTCGAGCTCGCCCGGCGGACGCGGGCCGCGCTGGCCGAGGCGGGCCTCGCCCCGGGCGACCTGCTGGACGTGCACGACTTCCTGTGGGCCACCCTGCGCCCGCAGGCGAAGCGGCTGGTGGAGGCCGTCGCGCGGGAGCGGGACGGGGAGCGGGACGGGGAGCGGGACGGGGCGCCGCGCGCCGGGGAGGCGGCCTAATGGTCGCCCGCGCCCAGCGGGCCGACGTGGGGCTGGTCTATCGGCGCCGGGGGCGACTCCACCTCGCCCTCGCCCCCGAGCGCCTGGTGACCGTCGTGGGCGGTGAGCTCCGCTCCAGCCGCCCCCGGGCGGAGGACGCGGTGGTGAGTGACGTGAGCGTGGAGGCGCTGTGCGCAGCCTGGCGCGTCGACGTCGCCACCCTCGACCGGCTCTCGGATGAGGGGCTGCCTCGCCCCGAGGCCCCGCTCCGCAGCCGGCCGCGCGGGAGCACACCGGGGCGGGCGGCCCGCGAGCACGCCTGGCGGCTCCACCGAACGCACCGCCTGCAGCGCGCCTCCTGAGCCCTGCCGCCGCGCCCGTGGCCACCCCCGCGGCGCGGCGGTAGCCTCTGCCCTCCAGGAGGCAGCATGGGGTGGCAGCGCAGGGCGGCCCCGCTCGTGGCTGTGGCGGCGCTGGCCGCGGCGGCCGGAGCGGCGCCCGACGACGAGCAGGAGCGCAAGGCGCTCAAGCAGGCGGTCGCGACCTGCGACGCCTGGCTGCGCGGGCGTCACCCGGACACGATCTACACCAAGGGCACCGTGCGCCCGCGTCGTCACGCGCTGCGGGAGGGCGAGGCCGCCCAGGCGATCCTGCGCTTCGCGGCCGCCGAGTACCGCAAGGCGGTCACGGGTGCGGGCTTCCGCGACAGCCTGGAGGGCGACCTCCCCACCTGGCTGGGGCAGCCGCTGGGGGTCGAGTCGTTCCAGATCACCGACGCCGTGGCGCTGCGCGACGCCGTGGAGGTGAGCGCCAAGGTCCGCTTCTTCGCCGGTGACCCCGAGCGCGCCGACGGGGCGTTGCGGGTGGTCCTGGTCAAGCAGGGGCGGCGGTGGGTCCTGCCCCTGCGGCCCCCGCCGCGGCCGTGGGCGGGCCAGCGGCTGGCGGCGGTGGGACCCGTCGCCTCGGGGGACGTGCTCGATCCCGGCGGCGGGCGCTCCGCCCTGGAGCTGGCGCGAGCCGCCGAAGGGCTGGCGGCGCTGGGGCGTGAGGGCCGCGCGGTGGTGGAGGGGCTGGGCGCCGAGGCGCGCCTGGCCGACTTCGCGATCCTCGAGGAGGCGGCGCCGGTCGGAGAGGACGCTCCAGGCGAGGTGCGAGCCACGCTCCGCTGTGGCCTGGTGCGTCTGGTCCTGCGGGCGCCCGAGGCGAAGCTGGCCGCCTTCACGCCCGGACAGCGCCTGTTGGTCCGGGGTCGACTGAGCGGCTTCGAGCCCTGGAGCGTCGCCCGGCGCGAGGTGGAGGGGCGCGAGGTGCCCTGGCGCCACCTGACCTTCCACCTGGCCGAGGCCGAGCTGTTCCGCTCCTGACCGGCTCCTGAGGCGCTCATTACCGCCCCGGGGTAGGCTGTCGGGACATGGCTCGCCACGGAACGATCGAATGCCCCAACTGCCGGCAGCTCTCCGCCGCGCGCGAGCGCGAGTGCGCGCGCTGCGGCGCGCCGCTGCACCCCGCTCCGCAGCCGGCGCGGCGCCCGGGGCGGGAGGTCCCCCGCGGCCACTACCTCGTCACCGCAGCCGGCGAGGCCTTCCCGCTGCGCCCGGACCGCCCCTTCTTGATCGGGCGCTCGCGCGACGCCGACCTCGTCGCCCGCTCGACGGACGTCTCGCGGCGGCACGCGCAGCTGATCCTGTCGGCGGGCGACCCCACCCCGCTGCTGCAGGACCTCGAGGGTCGCCACGGGACCTTCGTCGAGGGAGAGCGCCTCGAGCCGCGCGGCGTGCGCCGCCTGCGCGACGGCGACCGGGTGCGCCTGGCCTCCAACACCGAGTTCTTCTATCTGCAGGTGGACCCCGAACGCCTCGAGCAGGAGATCGAGAACCGGGGCCTGGCCACCCTCACCAGCCAGTGGGCGGTGGAGGACATTCAGAAGCGCAAGACCACCCGCCGCGTCCAGCGCCTCGAGCGCCAGCAGCAGCAGGGCGTCGAGGCGCCGCACCCGAGCACCTTGCCGGTCAAGGGGGACCTCGCCGCCCTGCCCGGGTCGCAGCTGCTCGCGCTGGTGAAGGAGCACGAGTTCACCGGCGACCTGTCGTTCTTCGACGGCGCCCAGCGCGGCGCCCTGTGGGTCGTGTCGGGCCTGCCCAAGGAGGGGACGGTCGGCCGGCTCAAGGGGCAGGAGGCGATCGAGCACTTCGCGACGCTTCGCCAGGGCACCTTTCGGCTGCGGCGCGGCTTCCCCGAGGACGGGACGTTCAGCGAGCTGCCGGCGGACGACCTGTTGATCGAGCTGTACGAGGCGCGGGCCACGGGCGTGGTGTCGCTGCTGCGCGAGGACGACCCCAGCGTGATGATCGGTCGCTTGGTGGTGAGCGAGGGGATCTGCCGCTCCGCCGGCCTGGCGCGCCTGGTGGGCGCGGAGGCCCTGGAGAAGATCGGGGCCCTCCGCCAGGGGCGGTTCCGGTTCGAGAGCAAGCCGCAGGAGGAGCTCGACGGGCGCCTCATGACGCCGCGAGGTCGGCGGGAGACGATCCGCCAGCCCGCGCCGCCGCCGGGGATCGGCGACGAGGAGACCCCGCGCCCGCGCGGCGCGCCCTGAGCAGCGAGAGCCGGTGAGGCTTCAGGTGCCAACCGCTGCCGATGAGCTGCACCCATGACCGCCGCTCCTCAGGACCGCGTGTGCCCGGCGTGCGACGCCACCGCGCCCGGCGGCCGCGAGGAGTGCCCGGCCTGCGGCGCGCCCCTCGACGTGCTGGCGGCGCTCGACTCGGTCGGCCCGCGGCGCCACTTCCTGGTGACCGCCGCCGGCGAGTCGATCCCGCTGCCGGCCGGGCGCCCGTTCGTGGTCGGCCGGGCCAAGGACGCTGACCTCGTCGCCCGCTCCACCGACGTGTCGCGGCAGCACGCGCAGGTCTTGCTCGCCACCGGCCACGCCGAGCCCGTCCTGCGCGACCTCGGCAGCAAGCACGGCACCTTCGTGCAGGGGGAGCGGCTCGAGCCGCGGGTCGACCGCCGCTTGCACCACGGCGACCAGGTGCGCCTGGCGTCCAACACCGAGCTGTTCTATCTGGAGGTGCCCGAGGGGCAGCTGCGGCGGGAGATCGCCCTGCGCGGACTGGGCGAGCTGACCAGCGAGTTCGCGGTGGCGGACATGAAGCGCCGCCAGACGACCCGCTCCATGCGGCGCATGGCCCGGCGCGGCGCCGAGGGGCGGACCAAGCCCCGGCAGCTCCCCGGCAAGGGCGACCTCGCCGCGACCGCGGGGACGCAGGTCCTGGCGCTGCTCAAGGAGCACGAGTTCACGGGCGAGCTGTCGTTCTTCGACGGCGCCCAGCGCGGCGCGCTGCAGGTCCTGGCGGGGGTGCCCCGCGGCGGCAAGGTCGGTCGCCTCGAGGGCGACGACGCGGTCGCTGCCTTTCGCGAGGCCCGCCAGGGGACCTTCCGCCTGCGGCGGCAGCTCCCGCACGAGGGCAGCCTCCACGAGTTGCCCGCGGACGCCCTGCTGATCGAGCTGTTCGAGGCCAAGGCGACCGGCGTCGTCACGCTGCTGCAGGAAGACGCGCCGGACACCGTCACCGGGCGGCTGGTCCTGATCGAAGGGATCGTGCGTTCGGCGGGGTTCGGCAAGCAGGTCAGCGCGCCAGCCCTCCGCACGATCGGCGAGCTGCACCACGGCCGCTTTCGCTTCGAGGCCAAGACCCGCGAGGAGCTCGACGGCCGCCTGAAGACCCCCCGGGGCCGCCGCGAGACGATCGAGCAGCCGGAGCCTCCGCAGAGCTAGCGCACGTCGAGGCGGTAGTCGGGCTGCCCGAGGCGGTCCTCGATCTGGCGCAGCCGAAAGGAGCGACCCCACACGGACGAGGCGAGGAAGCCGTCCGCGTCCGGAGGCGTCTCGGCGTAGGCGCCGCCTTCGAGGCGCAGCAGGCGGAAGGTGAGGTCTCGGCGGGCGTCGACCTGCCAGTATTCCCGCATGCCCGACTGGGCGTACTTCTCCTCGAGTCGGCGATCCTTCCGCACGGAGGAGCGGCTGACTACCTCCAGGACCATGTCCGCCCGGCCCACCAACTCCGCTTCGGATGCGTCGGACAGCTTGGCCTCACCGGACTCGAACGTCTCCCACAGGACGAGGAACCCATCAGGCTCGTTGGAGAGGGCCGCCGCTTCGTTCGTGATCCAGCCGCCGTCGCCGTAGTAGCTGCCGAGGTCGAGCTCCTTGGCCAGCGTCCACAGGACCGCGTTCACCGCCGACGCGACCGGGAGGTGCGACCGGTAGCTCTGCGGGCTCATGTCGAACCACAGCTCGCCATCGATGAAGTGGACCTTGGGCGCGTCCTCCCCCAGCTGCCGCCGCCAGCGACGGAAACCGTCGAGGGTGGTCGCGTCGGGAGGCAGGACCAGCTCCTTGTCGTACAGAACACCGCTCATACCTCCCATGGTAGTCGCAGCCTCTCCGGTTCGCTTCTGTCTGTTCTTGGCCCTCGGCCGGGCTGCGAACAGAAGGCGAACATGGTAAGCGGCAGCACCGACAGGTGCAGGCGTTCGCCTTCGCCCCCCCTAAACGGCAGGTCACGATCATGAGCGGTCGCTGCGAGGGCGGGTGGTAGCGCGCACAGGTGTCGACGCGACCGCTCATGATCGTGGCTGCCGTTTA